>JAWLGW010001134.1:0-2657 GCA_041690735.1 Planctomycetota bacterium | reverse complement strand
AGGGGTCCCCGCTGGTCGCGCCGGCAGCGGTCGCGGCCGGGTCGGGCCACAGGTCAGCGCTGCCCATACAGGTCCAGCAGCTGGAGGCGCGTGGCGCCCAGGCGCCGGGTGAACACCTGCGCCATGGCCCGCATGAGCTGGTAGCCGAGCTCGTGGTCCTGGTCGCACTTGCCCCGCAGGCAGGCGCCGTCGAAGGCGATCGCCCGCACGTCGGTCAGGGCCCGGGCGTCGAAGGTGGTGCGATAGGGCGGAAACAGCCAGGACCAGCCCAGGATCTCGCCGCCGTGGACGGTCTGCACGGTGATCGCGCCGCGCTCGGGGCTGTGGACCTCGAGGGCCACGTCCCCCTCCCGCAGCACGAAGAAGGTGTCGGCGGGGTCGCCCTCGCGCAGCAGGTAGCTGCTGGGGGCGAAGTGCACGTTCTTGCCGCAGCCGGCCATGAGCGCCCGGTGCTCGGGGCGCAGGCCCCGCCCGAGCTCCAGCCCGCCCAGCACGTCCTCGATCGTCTTCACGCCCGCTCCCCCATTACGACGGCTCGCTGCCGGAGGCCATCACGGCGCTCGCCTCCTCGGTGATGTCGATCCCCACCGGGCACCAGGTGATGCACCGCCCGCAGCCGATGCACCCGCCGGTCCCGAACTGGTCGTGCCAGGTCGACAGCTTGTGGGTGGCCCACTGCCGGTAGCGCGCCTTCGGCGAGGAGCGCACGCTGCCCCCGTGGATGTAGCTGTGGTCGAGGTCGTAGCAGGTGTCCCACTTGCGCCACCGCTCGGCGGTCCGTCCGGACACGTCGCTCGTCTCCTCGTGGACGGTGCAGAAGCAGGTGGGGCACACCAGCACGCAGTTGCCGCAGGTCAAGCAGCGGTCCGCCACCTCGTCCCAGCGCGGGTCCTCCGGCCGCGCCTGCAGGGCCTCGCGCAGGCCCTCGGTCTGCAGGGTGCGCCCCATGCGGCCGGCGGCCTGATCGACCCGCGCGGCGGCCGCGTCGGTCTCCGGCGCGGTGGCCTGCCGCCCCGGCAAGCGCGCCAGGACGCTCGCCCCGCGGGGCGTCCCGGCCTCGACCACGAAGTGGTGCTCGCCCGGGTCGGGCACCTCGGTCAGCGCCAGGTCGAACCCGCCCGCCGCTCGCGGCCCGGCCGACATCGACACGCAGAAGCAGGTCCCGGCCGGGTCGGTGCAGTGGACCGCGACCAGCAGCAGGTCGTCCCGCCGGTCCCGATAGATCGGATCGGGATAGGGCGGGCGCAGCAGCACCCGGTCGAGCACCCCGATCGCGGCGAGGTCGCAAGCCCGCACCCCCACGAACGCGTAGCGAGGACGCCGCGGCGGCTCGGCCGTCACCGTCACCGCCCCGTCGTCGCTCCGCTCGGCTCGCCACAGCCGCACCTCGGGGGGGTACAGGAACCGCTTCCAGGTCGTGGGCGGGCTGGCGTAGCCGAACACCGCCTGGTCGGAGCGCCGCTGCAGCCGGTACCGCCCCGGCGCCTGCTCGTCGGTCCAGCCCGCCGGCAGGTCGTCCGCCCCGGTCACCTCCCCCAGCACGATGGCGTCCTCGCCCAGGGTGGGGGCGATCACGGTGTAGCCGTCGTCCCGCAGCACGTCGAACAGGACCTCCAGCCCGGCGCGGTCGACCCGCTGAGGCTCGGGCGGCCCGGCGAGGGGGAGATGGTTGGGCATGCTCGTCTCCTTCGCAATTCCCGATCCGCAGGGTAACGCGTCAGGACGAGGTGCTGGGGTGACCCGGCGTGACGCCCGAGCGCGACTCCCCCTCGAGGTGCAGGTCGACGGCGTCGCGCATGCCCGCGGCGTCAGGGTGCACCAGGACCCGGGCGTTGGGCAGCGCCGCGCGGACCTGCTCCGCCAGGTCTTGCACCAGGGCGTGCACCTCGCCGAAGGGGCGCTCGGGCTCCACCACCGCGTGCACCTCGACGAAGCGCAGCGGGCCGCTGCGGCGGGTGCGCAGGGCGTGGAACTCGAGCACCCGGTCGGCGTTACGCTCCAGCACCGCGCGCACGGCGGCCATCTCCTCGGGGGGCAGCGCCTCGTCGAGGATCTCGGCCCCGCCGTTCCGGAGCACGGCCCAGCAGTCGCGCGCCATGAGGAGCGCCATGGTCAACCCGATCAGGGGGTCGAGCCAGCGGGCGCCGGTGAGCCTCACGGCCACCAGCCCGCCGATCGCCCCGGCGGCGGCCAGCAGGTCGACCCGGTAGTGGGCCCGGTCGGCGTCCATGACCACCGAGCGCTCCCGCCGGGCCTCTCGGGTCAGCAGCCAGGTGAGGAGGCCCGAGGAGGCCCCCGAGAAGACCAGCACGGCGATCGCCGGCCCCGTGTCAGGGACGTCGCGGCCCTGGACCAGCCCGATCACGGCGGAGCCCACCAGCGAGACCACGATCCCGAGCAGCAGCATGCCCTGGCCGACCGCCAGCACCCCCTCCAGCTTGCCGTGCCCGAAGGGGTGGTCCTCGTCCGCCGGGGTGCGGGCGTGGCGGTAGCCCCAGGCGTTGACCGAGCTCATGAGCGCGTCGGCGAACGAGTCGGCGGCCGAGGCGAGGACGGCGAAGGAGCCGGTCAGCAGACCGACCAGGAACTTCACCACCGCCAGGCCCGCCGACACCGCCGCGGCGATGCGCAGGGCGCGACCGCCGGGGCGGGAGCGC
>JAWLGW010001133.1:0-2658 GCA_041690735.1 Planctomycetota bacterium | reverse complement strand
ACTTCACCAACATGTCGGGGATCGAGCGCCTGGCGGCTGCCCTGTTCCAGGAGCAGCACGACAGGGCGCACGACCCGGTGCTGCGGGAGATCTTCGCCACCTTCGTGCAGGATGAGCTCCGGCACGCCGAGGTGGCCGAGCGGCTGGCGGCGCACTACGACGTCCACCGCTACCGCGCCTATGCCATGGATCCGGCCCTGCAGCGCTTCACGCCTCACTTCGTGAACGCCGTGCGCTACCTGTCCGCCGAGATCGCCAACCTCTACATCACCACCGGCGAGCTGATCCTCGACGTGGCTCTGCTGCGCTCGCTCCACGACTACGTCGACGACGCGGTGTGCCGGCAGGCCATGCACCTGATCAACCGCGACGAGTCGCGTCACATCGCGGTCGACTTCCACATGGTCGAGTACTACAGCTCCGACGCCTACCAGCGCGAGGTGGCGTGCACGCCGGGTCGGCCCTGGGCGCAGCGCCTGCGCGCCTGGTGGGCCCTGGCGAACATGTTCTACTTCGCCGCGCCGTTCTTCCGCGAGGTGTTCTTCCGCCCCATGGACCTGCTCGACCCGCAGGGGCGGCGGATCCTGGAGGCGTTCAAGCGGATCCAGCTGCTCGGCGCCCGGCGGCGCGTGGCCGAGCGCCCCTTCAACGCGTTCGTCCTTCGCCTGCAGGCGCTCCACGAGCACGCGCTCGCGGGGAGGGTGGTGGGGCCGTTGGTCGAGCGGGTCCTGGGGCTGCGGCCAGCCATGCTGCGGATCCTGTACGACGAGGCCGAGGCCGAGTGGGCGCGGACCAGCAGCATGGACGAGCTGGCCGAGGCGGCGCTGGCGGCGAAGTACGCGGTCTAAAGGGACTGGAACCGCAGCAGGACCTTGCCCACTTTGATCAGGTCGCCCTGCCGGAGCGGGTGGCGGTCGACGGGGAGCCCGTTCACCTTGGTCCCGTTGGCGGAGCCGAGGTCGATCAGGACTGGCGGCTCGGAGGTGGCGTCGATCCGCGCCTGCCGCCGGGAGACCGAGGTCGACAGCAGCTTGATGTGGGCGTCCCGGTCGCGGCCCATGAGGTACACCTCCCCGCCAGGGAGGGGGAAGTCGGTCTGGTCGGGGAGACCCTCCAACGCCACCAGCCGGAAGCCTGCTGGTCCCGCGCGCGCGGGGCGCGCCGCCGGAGCGGCGCCGCCGAACAGCTCGCCGACCTCGAGCTCCTCATCGTCGGCGCCGAACAGCCCCTTGCCTCCGGAGCCGCCGACCCCGAACAGCCCCTCCTCCTCATCCGAGTCGTCGTCCTCGTCGGGCGGAGCGGAGCCCGTGGGGAGGGGATCGGTGGGCGGGCCTGCCGGCGCCCGGGACCGCGGCGGGCCTGCGCTGGCGGCGCCCTCCAGCGGGTAGAGCGGCGGCGGGGGGGCGACTCCCAGCGAGGCCCGCGGCGCCACCGACCCCCGGTGTGACGGCGGCACCTCGCGGCAGTTGGGGGCGGGCGCCAGGAACTTGAGCCGGCAGCGGGGGCAGGCGCACAGCTGACCTGCCTTGCCGTCAGGGAGGAACACCTCCTCACGGCAGCCCAGGCACACGTAATGGATCGGCATGGCCCGGAACTCGCCCCCGGGCGGACATGCTACCAGCGCCGTCAGGAGCCCTCCAGCCGAGCAGCGGGGGGGAGGCGCGGAGGCCGCTCCTCTTCCAGTCTCGCGGGTGGGGACGTACCATGGAGGGGTCGCGAGCCGCGGCAGAGAGGACCGGGAGCCGGGAGGGAGCGCTGGGAAAGGTCGAGGGGTTCACCCAGG
Organism: Planctomycetota bacterium; assembly: GCA_041690735.1. GTDB lineage: Bacteria > Planctomycetota > J058 > J058 > J058 > JAWLGW01. Next base: position 875 of record JAWLGW010001133.1, on the reverse strand, counting down.
GATTGAAGGCGAGCGAGCAGCGGGGCTTGGAGCGCATCTTCCGCCGGCGCGTGGAGCCCAGCGCGTCGGCCTCACTGGAGCTGATCCGCGAGCTCGCCGCTCGCAGCCACGAGCTCGGTCGGCGGATCGGGGTGCTGCTCGATCGCACCGGCGGCGTCTCACGGGTCTTCCTGGGCGACGCCAAGGAGATCGAGGTCCCCTCCCTGGGCAAGTTTCGCCGCGGCGCCGGTCGGCTCAAGGGGCTGCGCTGGGTCACCACCACCCTGCGCGGCGAGGCGCCCAGCCGGGCCGACCTCAACGCGCTGATCCGCTGGCGCCTCGACCTGTTGCTGCTGGTCGGCGTGGGTGAGGACGGCGAGCCCCGCTTCTTGCGTGAGGCCCACCTGGTGCCGGCTCAGGAGGACGGCTCGGGCGCCACCGAGCTGGGTCCGCTCCTCCCCGCGCACGCGGTCCGCGACGACCTGCCCGAGTTCCTGCGCGAGCTGGAGCGGACCTTCGAGGAGGCGACCCCCGAGGCGCAGGCGACCGGCCCCGAGCGGACCCCGGCCCTGCTGGCGGCCGTGACCGTCGACTCGAAGGAGGCCCTGGCGGAGGACCTGGCCGAGCTGCGCGAGCTGGCACGGGCGGCGGGGCTCGACGTCAAGGGCGAGGTCCGTCAGCGGCGCGAGCGCATGAACGCCAACACCCTCCTCGGCAAGGGGCGGGTCGGCGACCTGGCCGCCCTCGCGCTCACGACCGGGGCAGAGGTCGTGATCTTCAACGAGGAGCTGGCGCCGCGACAGCAGGTCGCGCTCGAGGATCTGCTCGGGCTGCGGGTGATCGATCGCACCCAGCTGATCCTCGACATCTTCGCCCAGCGCGCCCGCACCCACGCC
>JAWLGW010001132.1:0-2664 GCA_041690735.1 Planctomycetota bacterium | reverse complement strand
GGACCAGCCCCAGGACGGCGTCGAGGATCCGCTCCAGCAGGCGGTCGAGGTCGTGCTCCACGTTGATCGCGCAGGCGACCTCCGCCAGCTTGCGCCAGCGGGCGTCCGCGCCGGCGGGCGCCGGTGAGGGGGCGCCCGCCGCGCCAGCCTCGGCGCCGGACCGGGGGGCGTCGGGCGGAGTCGCCGCCAGGGCGCCCAGGGTGGGGCGGGGCAGGGCCCGGGCGGGGGTCTGCCCCGGCGCCGGCGCGGCTGGTCGAGCTCCCGCGGGGGCGAAGGCCGTGGAGCTGGGCGAGGGGGCCGGCTGGCGGCCGAAGCTGAGGGTGGGCGGCGCGAGGTGCCCCTCGGCGCCGAAGCGGTCCATGGGCGTGGCGCCGGCGCTGGCCGCGGCCCGGAAGGTGAGGCTGCTGCCGCCCACCCGGATCCGGTCCCCCTCCGCCAGGACCTTGGTCAGGACCGAGACCCCGTTCACCAGGGTGCCGTTGCGGCTGCCGCGGTCGCGCAGCACGTAGCCTGAGGGCGCCACGCGCTCGATCGTGAAGTGGTGGCGCGACACGTTCATGTCGCGCAGGGCGAGGGTGTTGTTCTCCGAGCGGCCGACGGTGATCACGGCCGGGTCGAGGCGGACCTCGACCGGCGGCTCGCCCGGGACCTCGACGAGCACCGCGGCGACGACCGGGTCCACCGGCGCCTGCCCGCTAGGCCGCGTGAATGCGGCAGTGCTCGAGGAGCTGGACGATCACGGCCTTCTGATCGACCCGGCTGACCACCCGGTCGAGGAACCCGTGCTCCAGCAGGAACTCGCTCCGCTGGAACCCCTCGGGGAGGTCGGCGCGGATGGTGTTCTTGATCACGCCCGGCCCCGCGAAGCCCAGCAGGGCCCGCGGCTCGGCCAGGGTGACGTCGGCCAGGGCGGCGAAGGAGGCCATGCAGCCGCCCATGGTGGGGTTGGTGAGCAGCGCCACGTACAGCCCGCCGGCCTCGTCGTAGCGCGCCAGGGCCGCCGAGGTCTTGGCCATCTGCATGAGCGACAGCACCCCCTCATCCATGCGGGCTCCGCCCCCCGAGCCGCTGACGAACACGAAGGGCAGGCGGCGCTCCGTCGCCAGCTCGACGGCGCGAGTGAACTTCTCGCCCACCACCGAGCCCATGCTGCCGCGGAGGAACCGGGAGTCGGAGCCGCCGAACACCACCTCGTGACCGCCGATCCGGCCGGTCCCGACCACGATGGCGTCCTCGAGCCCCGTCGCCTCCCGGGTCCGCTCCAGGCGGTCGGCGTAGGCCTTCACCGCCACGAACTCCAGGGGGTCGGTGGAGATGATCCCGGTGGCGACCTCCTCGAAGGTCCCCTCGTCGAGGAGGTACTCGATCCGCTTCTGGACGGGGATCTCGAAGTGGTAGTCGCACTCCGGGCAGACCTGGAGGAGCTCCTCCACGGCCTTCTTGTACTGCATGGTCTCGCAGTCGGGGCAGCGCATCCACAGCCCGCCCGGCATCTCCTTCTTCTTACGGAACCGGATCCGCTTGAAGCCGTCCCAGGCCATGCGTGCGCCTTCCCTTCCCCCCGTCAGAGGGGCGGATTATCCTATGCGCCTTCATTGGCGAATGGAAGCCAGCGGCCCTCCCCCCCAGGGGCAACCCGGCGGCGGAGACCCGGAGGGGGGGTGGCCCCCGAGGACGCGCGAAGAACGCGAAGGGAGCCCGTGGCGGCTGAACAGCTGAGAAAGAAGTTCCACGAGGCGCCCGACGCGGCGAAGCTCGTGGAGCTGTACGCGGCCCTCCGCGAGGAGGGCGACGATGACCAGATCGCGCGCATCCTGGACAAGGTGCGCCCCATCCAGCACCGCGTCACGCTGGTCCAGGCGGACGCCAGCCCCGAGCTGCTGGAGGTGCTGTGCCGCGACCCGCACCCCCAGGTGCGGCAGGTCGTGGCCAGCCACGCCAACATCTCCACGGAGGTGTGCCTGCGCCTGTGCGAGGACCAGCAGCCCGACGTGCGGCTGGCCCTGCGCAAGAACCCGCACTGTCACCCGGTGATCCAGTCGGCGCTCCTGCTGCGAGAGCGGCAGGGGGACCGAGAGGACGCCAGCTGGGAGCAGCTGGTCGAGATCGTGTGGCAGGCGCGGCGGGCGGAGGTGGGGCCGGGGGAGCTGGTCGAGCTGATCGAGGACTGGACGCAGGTCACCCGCGACGACCTCACCGCCCTCGACGTCGATCAGGCCAACGTCGTGCTCGACGTCCTCGACGCCAAGCTCGGCAAGGGCCCGATGCCGAAGAAGCCGCGCAAGAAGCGCCGCAAGTAGCCCGAATTCGAGGCTTTCGCGCGGGACCGTGGCTGTGTGGCGGGACGTGGTGGAGGCGCGAAAGCCACGAATTCGGGATGTTGGGACGGCCCGTGGTCGCAGGACGAGCACGGTCGGCTTCGCCTGCTGTCGCTGGAGCGGCCACTCCTTTCGGATTCGCGGATAGGTAAGCCACCGCCCTGACCGAAAGGGAGGGCAGGGGGTGGCTCATGGCAGCGCCAGGACAGCGTCGGACCGGGACCAAGAAGAAGACCACGGCCAGGAAGAAGGCCGCGGCCACCAAGAAGCCGGCGGCCAAGAAGAAGGCCGCGACGAAGAAGGCCGCGGTCTCCAAGAAGCCGGCGGCCAAGAAGAAGGCCGCGAC
>JAWLGW010001131.1:0-2666 GCA_041690735.1 Planctomycetota bacterium | reverse complement strand
ATCCCCGGCTCCTCCCGGGGCTCCTCGATCGGCTCCTCCTGGGGCTCCTCGATCCCCGGCTCCTCCAGGGGCTCCTCGGTCGGCTCCTCGCCGCCAGGCTCCTCCGTCGGCTCCTCGGCAGCCGCCTCCTCGCCGCCGCTCTCCTCCTCACCCTCGCGCGCCGGGACGACCACGGTCCCCGAAGCGCCCAGGGCGCCGACCGACGGCCGCCAGCCGGCGGCGACGTTCGCCTGGTGCAGCGGCGCGTAGCGCAGGCCGGTCACCTGCCCCGGGAAGTTGGTGTCGAGGATGATCAGGACCTCGCGGCTCTGCAGGTGCCGGTGGTCCTCCACGCCGTCCTTGTTCAGGGTGCGCGCGATCCAGTCGAAGGAGATCGCCGTCCGGTCGAGGTGGTACAGGATCGCCTGCGTGCGGGCGCCCGAGGCGTCCTTGTCGGCCAGGCGCTGGTCGATCCGCGCCAGGTGCGCCAGCCGCGGGTCGGCGGCCACCGACAGCTCGATCAGCTGCTCGACCTGCTGGAGCCGAGTCATCCGCGCGAGGTCCTCGGGGTCGACGTCCGCGCGCGCCTTCTGCTGCGGCGAGAGCTCGGTCAGCCGCTTGATCTGGAACTCCTGCGACAGACGCTCGATCTCCGCCCGATCCTCGGCGCTGAGCGCGCCGAGCGCGCGGCCCTGGAGGTGGCGCGCCCGGATCTCGGCCTGGATCCGCTCCCGCTCGCTCGCCACGAACTGCGCCACCCGGGCGCTGCCGCCCTCCCGCAGCTTCTCGAGGGTCTCGAGGTCGGCGTCGTGGGGGAGCAGGTACTTGCGCAGCTGATCGCCGGGCGCCTGCGGGTCGTCGGCCACCACCGACTGCAGGTTGAGGTAGATCAGGGTCGGGTCCACCCGGCGCGCCTTGGCGACCTGCAGCAGCGCGCCCTTGACCGCCAGCCGGGTGGCCTTGGCGCCGATCAGCGTGGAGACGTTCCCCTGCAGGAAGCCGCCCTCGCCGTCGTTGGTGAGGAAGTCGCTCAGGTCCTCGGCGTCCGTCTCGGCGTACTGCCGCGCGCCCAGGGGCAGCTCCTTGTCCTTCTCCTGGTGGCGCTCGCGCAGCTCCTGCGCCATGAGGTCGCGCCCGGTGAGCCCCGGATAGCGCACCTCGAGCTCGGCCCGCCGCTCGGGCGTCAGGCTCGCCTCCAGCGCCTCCGACTCGAGCTGCGCCAGCACCTCCGCCGCGCCCGCCCCGTATTCGGAGACGCCCACGACCACGGCGCTGCGCCGCGCCGTCAGGCCGGGCGGGTTGATCCGCGCCACGAACTCCGACGCGTCCAGCTCGGCCTTGAAGCCCTGCGGCGACCACAGGTCCTGCAGGAACTGGTGCTCCACGTCCAGCCAGGCCGGCGGCCGGACCTTGGCGCCGGCCTCCACGAACAGCTTGTCGGTGGTGAACCCGAACCAGTTCACCAGGATCACGCCCCAGGGGATCCAGCTCCGCTCGGGGGTGGACAGGGAGAGGGTGTCGGTGCGGCTGTAGGTGTTGTCCCACAGCACGGCGCCCGAGCGCACGTCGTGGATCTCGAGCTCGAGCTCCACGTCGGCGCGGTAGTTCTCGGAGCGCTTGCCCGGCCACACGGCGCTCGGCCACCAGAAGGCCAGCCACAGGGCCACGTCGGCCATGTGGCTGCCGATGCTGGTCACGCCCGCGTGGCTGACGCGGTTGCGGCGCAGGCGCGACACCAGGAGGAAGTCCGCCCCGCGGACCTCGGCCTGCTGGCGCAGCTCGACGAGGTCCTTCTTCTGGGTCACCAGCTTCTCGACCCGCTCGAACATGCCGAACTGCTCGAGGACGGCCACCATGCGGTCCTGGTAGCCCGAGGGGCTGACGACGAAGTTGCGGCTGAGCAGGTCGGCGTCGTCCGCCTGCGCCTGCCGCTGCGTCCGCTCCTCGCGCTGGCGCACCTGCGGCCGCTCGATCGGCCGCCCCTGCAGCTCGATCGTGCTGAACAGGGCGTCCGCCTCGCCGCGCAGCTCGGGCGGGACGGTGACCCACAGAGAGAACACCCGGTCCTGGGTGAACACGTACCAGGCCTGGACCTCCCGCTCGGGCCCCGCGTCGCCCTTGACCGCGATCGTCGGGTGCCCCTGCACGGGGTCGATCCAGTCGCGCGAGTCGAGGTTCTCGAGGCGCCCCACCAGGTGGGCGCGCACGAAGTCGTCGAGGGAGAACCGCTCGGTGGCGAGGGGCTTGCCCTGCTCGAGGAACACCTCGCGCGGCTGCCAGGTGGCGATCACCGAGGCCGACCCGTCGGGGGAGCGGAAGGCCTCGATCAGCGTGCCGCTGAGCTTGCGCTCGGGGACGAAGCGCTCCCAGTGGCCGGGCGCGCTGTAGCGCAGCCGCGACTGGAGCGGGATCTCCGCCGCCTGGCCGGTGCCCTCGCCGCCCTGGCCGCCCGGCGGCGGGGGCGGGCAGTCCGCCCGCTGGACCAGCTGCGCCACGACCTCCGGCTCGGGCCGCGGCGCGCGGCCGATCTTGCGGCGCTGGCGCCGCGGCCGCTCCGGCTCGGGCTCGGCGGCCTCGGGCTCGGTCGCCTCTGGCTCGAAGGGCTCCGGCTCCATGCCCTCCGGCTCGAACTCCTCCGGTTCGGTCGTCTCCGGCTCGAACTCCTCCGGGTCGGTCGTCTCCGGCGC
>JAWLGW010001130.1:0-2668 GCA_041690735.1 Planctomycetota bacterium | reverse complement strand
GGGGGCGTGCGTCTGGGCGGCTCGAGGGGCAGGATGAGGCCGTGGAGCTCGACGAGCAGGAGCGCGCGGTCGTGCAGCTTGGACTCCGCCGGGGCCTGTTCACGCAGGCGCAGGTGGAGGCGGCGGTGCGCCGCCGCGGGGAGCTGCGGGCGCAGGGCCAGGCGACCGGCCAGCCAGCGGAGCTCCTCGAGCTGCTGCGGGTGCGCGAGCTGCCGCCCGAGCAGGTCGAGGAGCTGCGGGCGGTGTTCCTGGCCGCGGGGCGAGGGCGGTCGACCCACGTCGAGACGCCGCCGCGCTGCGCACCTCCGGCCGCCCCCGGGGACCTGGCCGAGCCCGAAGGCAGCCGCGCTCAGCTGGAGCGCCTCTACCGCCGGGTCGCGGCCGACGAGCCGCGCTTCGCGCCCCACGCCCGCGCGGTCCTCCAGCGCCTGGAGACCCTGGGCGAGGGGGGCATGGGGGTGGTGTACCGGGTGCGCGACCAGCGCCTGGGACGGGAGGCCGCCCTCAAGGTCCTCCGGGGCGGGGGCGCCTCTCCCGCCGAGCTGGTGGCGCGCTTCCTGCGCGAGGCGGAGATCGCGGCGCGGCTGGATCACCCCTCGATCCCGCCGGTGTACGAGGCAGGCGTGGACGGGGCGGGCCAGCACTACATGCTGATGCGGGTGATCGAGGGGCGGTCGCTGTCCGAGGCGATCCGCGCGCTGCACGAGGGTGGGGGCGGCCGCACGGCGCCGCTCCTGGAGGCCCTGGTCAAGGTGGGCGAGGCGGTGGCGTACGCTCACAGCGAGGGGGTGATCCACCGCGACCTCAAGCCGTCCAACGTGATGCTGGGGCGCTTCGGCGAGGTGCTGGTCCTCGACTGGGGCGTGGCGCGCGTGCGGGGCTGGGGCGACGAGCAGGACGCGACGCTGGAGCCCACCGTGTCGGGGGAGGACCTCGAGCAGCAGGCGCCCGGGCTCACACTGGCGGGGGCGATCGTGGGGACGCCGGGCTACATGCCGCCGGAGCAGGCCGGCGGCCAGGCCGTCGACGAGCGCGCGGACGTGTTCGCCCTGGGGGCCATGCTGATGGACGTCGTCACGGGGCGTCCTCCGGTCGTGGGCGGCAGCCAGATCAACCGGGTGCTCGCCACGATCGAGGGGAGGATCGACCTGCCGCGCGACGTGCGCCGCGACGCGCCTGCCGAGCTGCACGACCTCGCGGCGGCCGCGCTGGCGGCCGACCCCGCCGCGCGCCTCCCCTCGGCCGAAGCCTTCGTGGGGGAGCTGCGGGCCTACCTCGCCGGAGAGGACCTCGGCGTCCACCGCTACGGGCTGGGCGAGCGGCTGGTGCGGGCGGCGCGCCGACGCCCGACGGCGCTGGTCGCCGGCGCGGCGGCCGTCCTGGTGCTCATGGTGGCGGGCGGCGCGACGGTGTGGGTGCGCGAGTCCCGCAGCCGCGCCGGGGCGGAGGCTCAGGCCCGGCTGGCAGCGGAGGCCGCCGCCGAGGCCCGGCGCGCCTGGGAGGCCTACGGCGCCGGAGCGACCGAGCCGCTGGGGGCCCGCACCGGGCGCGCGCTGGCGGCGGCGCGCGCCGCCGAGCGCTGGCACGCCCTGGAGGGGAGCGGCGCCGCGGGCGACGCGCTGTGGCGGGCGTCCCTCGCCCTGGCCGCCGTGGCCCGGGAGGGCGAGCAGTGGGAGCTGGCGCGCCAGGCGCTGCAGGCCGGGCGCGCGCTGGGTCGGGAGGCCGAGGTCGCCGAGCGGCTGCGCGAGGTCGAGGAGGCGGCCCAGGCCGAGACGCGCCGGCGGCGGCAGGAGGTCGAGGGCTGGCTGCAGCGGGCCGAGGCCGGTGAGCTCGACGACGCCACCTCCCAGTCGGAGGCGGTGCTGGGGATCGTCCGCTATCCGGAGGCGCAGACCGTCGAGCTGCTCGCCGCGGCCGTAGAGCGGCTCACCGACCGCCTGGTCGAGGTGCGGCGTCAGGTGCTGCTCGAGGCGGAGCACCCGGAGGCGGCGGAGCAGTCAGCGGGGGAGGGGCGGCTGGTCGACCTGCCGGAGGCGGTGGAGGTGTGGGCCCGCCTGGAGCCCGAGCCCGCGCCGGCCTGGGCGCAGCGGCTCATGGAGCAGGCCGAGCGGCGGCTCGAGCAGCGCTCCCTGCGCCGGGCTGGTCCGCAGCCCGCCCAGGGGCTGCGGCGGCCCACCGCTCGCCAGGCGATCGCAGCCACGCAGGAGCGGGCGCTGGGGCCCGGGGGGGGCGCGCTCGCCAACGTCGCCCTGTGGGCGCTCGGGTACCTGGGGCGTGACATCGAAGACCCTCAGCCCCGGGCGCAGGCGGCGCGCGCGGTGCGACGGTTCGTCCTCGCCTGCGTGATCGACGTCCTCCGCGCCGAGGCGGCCGGCGCCCTGGCCCGGACCGGTCATCCTGGCGCCGAGGCCGTGCTGCTCCGGGTCCTGCGCGAGTGCGGGGAGGAGGGGGTCGTGGCGCGGGCGGTCCGCGGCGCCCTGCGTCAGCTCCCGCTCGCCCCCGCGGCAGCGACGGCGGCGTCGCCCCTCGATCGGGCCGCCCGCCTCATGATCCGCGGGGAGCTCGAGGGGGCCCTCAGGGCGGCCGAGGAGGCGGCGCGCATCGCCCCCGAGGAACCGCCCCCGCACCGGGTGCGGGGGTCGATCCAGGCCCAGCGGGGGGCGATGAT
>JAWLGW010001129.1:0-2671 GCA_041690735.1 Planctomycetota bacterium | reverse complement strand
AGGCGCTGGCGCAGGTGCGGCTCGAGCAGGGTCGGCCGGACGTGGCGCGGAGGCTGCTCGAGGAGCTGCTGGCCAGGAGCGAGGTCGATCGGGCCGTCGGGACGCGGGTCCTGCTGGGGCGGGCGCTGATCGCGCTCGAGCGCCACGCCGACGCGCGCGCCGCCCTCGACGTGGCGCTGACGCACGACCCCGACCACGTCCCCGCCCGGATCCACCGCGGCGTGGCGCTGCTGCGCTGCGGCACTCGCGAGGAGGTGGCGAGCGACTGGCGGACGGCCCACCGACGCGACCGGCGAGGTGCCGAGGCGGTCCTCGAGCGCTGCTACGACGCCGAGCTGCAGCGGACGTTCGAGGCGCTGGTGAGTGAACGCGACCCTGCCGCTCCGGCCAGCGGCCCGGCCACGCCCTTGGGGGAGCTGCCGGCCGCGCTGGCGGCCAGGATCGAGGAGCGCGCCCTCGAGCTGCCGAGCGCCGCCCGCGAGGACGTGGCCCGGGTGCTGCGCGCGGCCGCCCAGGGGCAGCGCTTCGCCGACTACGCGTTCAGGCTGCGCTCGGTCGTCCGATGGGCGGGAGGGGAGGTCCGCCTCCGGCTGGAGCAGCTGCGGGTGCTGAGCGGGCGCGACGCCTGCGACGCGGCGCGCGAGGCGCTGCGTGAGACGCGCGCCCTGCCGAACCTCGACGACGCGGCGGTGCGCGAACTCGACCGGCTGGAGGCCGAGGTCGACTGGCGGGCGGGGCGCCTGACCCGCGCCCTGCGTGGGTTCGAGGCCCTCGCCGCCCGCGACCGGGGCGGCCTGCAGGGCCGGCTGGCGCAGGCGCAGGCGGCCCTGCTGCGAGGGGCCTACGGCGAGGCGGCGGCGGCGGCCGCCGCCGCGGTCGACGTCGACCCAGCCAGCGCCGTGGCGCACACCCTCCGGGGGCTGGCGCTGCTCGGACAGCGTCAGCCGGAGCGGGCGGCCGACGCGTTGCAGGCGGCGTTCCTCATCGAGGGCGCCCTCGACTCGCGCCTGCTGGCGGGGCGCTCGGTGTGCTTCGAGCTGGCGCCCAGCCGCCGGCCGCGAAGCAACGCGCTCGCCGCGCTGCTGTCGGGCAGCCCCGTCGGCTCGCCGCAGCGACAGCTCGAGCCGACGGAGGGCGCCTTCGCGCCGGCCCTGGTGGCGCGGCTGGCCCTCGAGCAAGAGCCGCCGCGGATCGAGTGGGCGGCTGCGCTGCTGCGGGCGGCCGGGGCCGCCCCGGGGCGACAGGACGTGGCGGTGGTGCGCGGCTGGGGCGCGCTGCTGGCGGCGCAGAAGCAAGCCGACGTGGACGCCCGCTGGCGGGCTGCGGTCGTGGGCGGAGAGACGCCGCCGCTCCCCGCCGCCTGGCGCGAGCGGTACCGCCAGCGGTTCGGCGCGGACCCGCCCGTCAGGTAGGCTGCAACCGTGGCTCACGCCCTGAACTGCCCCAAGTGCGGCGCCTCCGAGTGCTCCCCTCCCGACGCCAACGGACTGGCCGTGTGCTCCTACTGCGGGGCGCAGATCCGCGTCCACGAGGCGAGCCCGCCGGCGGCGTCCTCGGCGTCGGGCCCTCCGCCGGCCCCGGGTGGCTCGGGAGCGGGCGTCATCGTCGCGGTGGCGGCGCTGGTGGTGGCGGGCGCGGCGCTGGCGCTGTTCGCCACCGGTGGCGCGCCGGCGACGCCGCAGAGACCCCTGGTCGAGCGGCCGGGCGGCTGGCGCCTCGACCTGTCCTCGCCGCCGGCGCCCGCGACCTCGGCCACGCCCACGTCTGCCACGGTGGGGGAGACGGCCCCGGCGCCGGTCGCCGCCCGGGCCGAGCCGGTCGAGCTGAGGGCGCCTCCGCCCAAGCCGGCCCCCACGGGGACGTTCGAGCAGCACAGCGTCGCTCGGCTGTCGACCGGCGCCAGCTTCTACCTGCTGGGCTTCGTCACCAACACCTCGCCGTACCCGGTCCAGCGGCCGCGGGTGCACGTGGTGCTCCTCGACGAGGAGGGACACGAGGTAGGCGCCGAGGCCGGGTTCGCCGTCGGCGACGTCCTCGGGGCCGGTGAGCGCTCACCCGCGGCGATCCTGGTGAGCGACCCGCCGACGCACGCGGCGCTGCGGTGCGAGGTCGAGCTGCGGGAGGCGACGTGGGCTCCCGAGCCCGCCGCCGACCTGCGCCTCGAGCCCCTGCCAGCCCAGGAGACCCGCTTCGGCTGGAGCTTCTCGGGCGCCGTCACCAACGACGGCGACGCGCCGGCGCGCTTCGTGCAGGTCCTGATCGCCGCCTACGACGACCAGGATCGGCTGGTGGGGCTCACGCAGTGTTACGCCGCGGCGCAGGAGGGGCTCGCTCCGGGACGGACCGGCCGCTATCGCGCCAGCCACTCGGCGTTCGCGCGGCGCCCGGCGCGGTTCGAGGTCACGGTCCGCGGGCGCCGGTGAGGCGGATCGGCCCGTACCTGCTGGAGCGCGAGCTGGGGCGGGGAGCCTCGGGCGTGGTCTACCTGGCGCGCCGCGAAGGGCTCCAGCGGCCGGTCGCCGTCAAGGTCCTCGACGCCGCCTTCCGCGAGGAGGAGGTCGTGCAGCGCTTCCGCCGCGAGGCGCAGGTGGCGAGCAAGCTCGAGGAGCCCGGGCTGGTGCGGGTGTTCGACGTCGGCGCCGACGGCGACCGGCACTACTACGCCATGGAG
>JAWLGW010001128.1:0-2675 GCA_041690735.1 Planctomycetota bacterium | reverse complement strand
GTGCCCCCGCTGGAGCGGACCCCGCAACAGGCGCCCGCCGCCTCAGGGGCGCCCGCGGATCCGGGCGCGGCCCCGGCCCTGCTGGCCCACGTACGCAAGCTGCAGACGCCCTGACGGCGAGAGCCGCGGGCTCAGTTGTGCCCGCCGCTCTCCTCGTCGTCGCGCTGCCGCTTGGCGAACAGGTCGAGGAACCGGTCCTCGTAGGCGGAGAAGGCGCCGTGCTCGTCGAGGGTCTTCTTGAGCTCCAGGGCCCGCGAGCGGTCCTGCTCGGCGCGCAGGAACAGGCTCTCGATCAGGCTGATCGTCTCGGGGGACAGGTGGAGGCCGCCCGCGGGCGCCTCCTCCTCCTCGGGCTCCTCCTGGTCGGAGGTGCGCCCCTGCCCCTCGCCCTCGCCCTCGGGCGGACGCCACAGGACGTTCTCGGCCACGTCCTCGCCCTGCTTGGTGGTGAGGGCCCGGATCTGACGCAGCAGCTCCTGCAGGCCGCGCTCCACCGAGGCGGACTTCTCCTCCAGCTCGGTGAAGTCGAGCTCGATCCCGGCCATGCCGCAGAACAGGCGCAGCACCGCCTGGGTCGCCTTGAGGTACGGCAGGTTGACCGCGATCTGGGGCACCTCGCCGAGGAGGCCCATGGCGTCCACGCCGCGGGCGGCGGCGGCGCCCAGCAGGGTGCCGTTGAGGCCCACGATCTCGCCCTCCTTGATCGTCACCAGGCTGCCCTCCACTCGGCGCGCCTCCTCGAGGAGCCGCGGCTCGGTGGCCACGGTGAACACCTGCGAGGGCTTGGTCGGGTCCGAGGGGGTGACCATGGAGGCGAAGGTGAACACCCGCTCCACGTCGACGCTGGCGGCGAAGCGCAGCAGGTCGTGGCACAGGCGGTAGCCGCCGGTGGCCGGCTGGGCCTCGCCCACGAAGATGATCAGGTCGCGGCCGCCGCGGGTCGGGTTCCGCCAGGCGTACAGGCGGTTCTCGGGGAGGCGCCCCGGCTGCACGATCCCGTCCTCGATCCGCACCCGGTCGAGGTCGAACAGGCTGGGGTCGCTGCCGTCGAACTCGCCGACCTGCACCGCCCCCAGCTGCTCGATCAGATAGCCGGCCGCCGAGAGGGCCACCTTGCCCATGCCGGGCCAGGCAGCGATCAGCCAGGGCGACCGAAGGTCCGTCAGGCTCTTAGGGTTCTGTTCGCTCATGCCGGACTTGACGCATACGCCATGCCCGACCCTGTCGCGCGATTGAGCCTTTACGCGAACAAGGTTTACGACTGACGGCCGGCCTCCGCTCCTGCCGCAATGCGGCAGTCCGGGCGGCCTCCGCCCTGCCAGAAGGGCAAGCAGCTACTTCTGGGCGTCAAACCGGATCGAGTCGACCCTTGGCGCCCGCAGCCGCCCCGGCTGGAACAGCCCCGAGCCGACCAGGGGGCGCACGTAGGCGTGGAAGGCGTCGGTGACGTTGTTCCCCGCCTCGTTGAGGTAGGCGTCGTCCATGTGGCGGGTCTTGCCCGCCACCGCCTCCAGCGGCACCAGCTCGTAGTCGACGCCGTAGTTGAGCACCGGGCGCTTGATCGTGACCGAGCCGTCGATGTCGTCCCACATGGCGTACTGCACCGCCTTCTCGCCCACCTCGCGGGCCTCGGCGGCGTCCCGGTCCGACACGCACGAGGCGTAGGAGCGCTGCAGGTAGCCGAAGGTGTCGGCGCGCACCCGGCTGATCTTGAGGTTCTCCTTCACGTGGTCCATGAGCAGGTCGCCGAGCGCGCCGGTCCCCGACAGCTGCACGTTGCCGTGGTCGTCGGCGCCCATGGGCTTGAGGCGGGTCATGATCGGGGTGCCCTTGGCGTCGGCCACGCCCTCGGAGACCGCCACGATGCAGCGGCCGAAGCGGGTGTAGACCTCGTCCACGTCGGCCAGGAACCGATCGGGGTCGAAGGGGCGCTCGGGCACGTACACCAGGTGGGGCCCGTCGTCCTCGTAGGTCTTGGCCAGGCAGCTGGCGCCGGTCAGGAACCCGGCGTGGCGGCCCATGACGATCCCGATGTACACGCCCTTGAGCGCCCGGTTGTCGAGGTTGATCCCCATGAAGGCCTGGGCCACGAACCGCGCCGCCGAGCCGAACCCGGGGGTGTGGTCGTTCTCGACCAGGTCGTTGTCGATCGTCTTGGGGATGTGCACGCAGCGCAGCGGGTAGCCCGCCTCGTCCGCCTGCTCGTTGATGATCTGCAGGGTCGCGGAGGAGTCGTTGCCGCCGACGTAGAAGAAGTAGTGGATCCCGTGGGCCCGCAGCACCTCGAACATGCGCCGGCAGTAGTCGGCGTCCGGCTTCTCGCGGGTCGACAGCAGCGCCGACGAGGGGGTGTTCGCCACCAGCTCGAGGTTGTGGGTGGTCTCGCGGGTCAGGTCGAGGAAGTCCTCGTCCACGATCCCGCGCACGCCGTGCATGGCGCCGTAGATCCGGGAGATCTGGGGGAACTTGCGGGCCTCGAGCACCACGCCCACCAGGCTCTGGTTGATCACAGCGGTGGGGCCGCCGCCCTGAGCGACGAGGACCTTGCCAGCGAGCTTGTCGACCATTGGGGGGCTCTCCTGTACGGGGGCCGCATGCTCGCAGGTGACCGTGGGGTTGAAAACCCCGGTCCTGGCCCAGGACCTCCCGCGGCGAGGGCGGGAGGACCCGCGCGG
>JAWLGW010001127.1:0-2687 GCA_041690735.1 Planctomycetota bacterium | reverse complement strand
GGCGGGGGCGTGGCGCACTTCACGCTGGCGCTGTTCCTCAAGGAGCTGGCGGTGGTCGCCCGCACCGGCGACGCGCTCCGCATGGAGGAGTTCTTCGACGGGCTGCTGCACACCGACTTCTACGTGCACTACGGGCTGTTCTCCCTGGGCGCCGCCGGCGCGGACGCCGCCTACGCGGCCTTCATGGAGCGGCACGTCGCCCGCTTCGTCCGCCCGCAGTTCGTGCGCTCGATCCTGCGCAGCAACCTGAGCCTGGCGGTCGGCATGGCCCTGCCCGAGATCGTCGGCGGGCGGTTCTCGGGGAAGACCTTCGCGATCGACCTGACGGGGCTCGCCCTGTCGTCGACCGCGGTCAAGGCGTCGGCCGAGGCGCTCAAGTGGGTGTTCGACCTCAAGCGCGTCCCTGGCGGCGCGAGCGTGGCGACCCGGCTGGCGGCGGCCAAGCGCCTCATGCGCGTGGGCGGCTGGGTGTACACCGCCTTCGAGACGGCGGTGGTCCTGTACTTCGGCGAGGCGATCGCCCGGGAGATCGACGAGGGCCTGGCCCGGCGGGCGGCGGAGGCCGCCGTGCGGGACGCCATGGAGGCGGTGCTCGCCGACCCCACGGGGCCGGGGGCCCGGGAGCGGCTCGACGCGCTGGCGGCGGCCTACCGCGACCACCGCGACCTGCTGGCCCGCCCCCTGCAGGAGGCCGAGGCGCAGCTGTGGGACCGGCTGGGCAAGCTGGGGGTCGACGTCAAGCGCAGCGACGACGCCCTGCGCCGCTTCCGCGAGGGGCACGCGGAGGGCGACTACGGCGACGGCCTGGCCGCCGCCGCCGAGCGCCTCGCCCGCCGCCGCGAAGAGGCCTTCGCCCGCGACGTGGAGCGGGTGGTGGACGCCTACGAGCGGCAGGTCGGCGCCGCGGTCGCCGACGTGTACGGGGCGCCGGGCGCCCGGGCCGACCGCGAGGCGGTGGGGGCCGTCGTGGACGACGCCTTCACCGCCGAGGGCGGGGGCGACTGGCTCAGCCGCATGGCCGACCGGGTGAGCCGCGCTCGCCATCGGCGCGCCGCGGCCGACCTGCCCGGCACGCGCCTGGCGGTCTACGACCACGAGGCCGGCCTGTACGAGGCGATCGCCGCCCGCCTCAACGCCGCGGGCGACCCCCTGGCCGCGGCCGAGTACGAGGCCCGCGCCACCTTCACCCGCGACGTCGCCGAGCGCGACTACCGGATCGTGACCGGCCAGGGCCGCGAGGAGGGCGAGGCGCCTGGCGCGGCCCTGAACGACGCCGCCGCCAAGGGTCTGCTGGACGCCCTGGAGGAGGCCTTCCCCGAGGAGGCGGCGACCACCGAGCGCGACTGACCTCGGGAAGCGACGGCTCGGTCGTGGTGGTTCACAGCAGCTCGACCGCCACGGCATCCGCCACCGACACGCCCCGCCCGGTGAGCCGGATCCGGCCCGGGCGCTCCTCCAGCAGCCCCTGCCTCAGCAGGCGCTCCAGCTCGGCGGCGAAGAACGCCCGGAAGTCGGCGCCGGTGTCGCGGGCGAAGCGGGACAGGACGACCCCCTCGCTGGTCCGCAGGGCGAGGTAGGCCGTCTCGCGCACCTTGCGCTCCCAGGGGAGGACCTCGCGCTCGGCGACCGCCGCCGCGCCGCCGCCGCGCTCGATGGCCTCCACGTAGGCCGCGAGGTCGCGGTGGTTGGTGGTCCGCACCCCGCCCGAGTGACCGGCGGCGCTGTTGCCCAGGGCGTGGAAGGGGGCGTTGCGCCAGTAGACGATGTTGTGCCGGCACATCCGGCCGGGGCGGGCGAAGTTGCTGATCTCGTAGTGCAGGAAGCCCGCCTCCCGCAGGCGCCGGCGCACGCGGCCGAACTGCCGCCCGGCGCGCCCCTGGCCGGGGACGGCGACCTGGCCGGCGCTCACCTGCTGGGCCAGCGCGGTCCCCGGCTCGACCGTCAGGCAGTAGGTGGAGACGTGCGTGGGCTCCAGGGCCAGGAGCGCGTCGAGGTCGCCCTCGAGCTCGGCGTCCGTCTGGCCGGGGACGCCGAAGATCAGGTCGATGCTGATGTCCTCGACCCCCTCGGTCCGGGCCACCTCCACCGCCCGGCGGACGTCGTCGGGGCGGTGGAAGCGGCCCAGCCGGCGGAGCAGGCGGGGCGAGAAGCTCTGGGCGCCCAGGCTGAGCCGGGTGACCCCCAGCCCCTCGCGCAGCGCCCGCAGCTTGCGCGGGAGGAGGGTGCGCGGGTTCGCCTCGACGGTGACCTCCCGGGCGCCGGCCGCGTAGGGGCGCAGGAGCTCGATCAGGGCCGCCAGCCCGGGGGTCGTCAGCTCGGCCGGCGTCCCGCCCCCCATATAGATGGTGCGGGGCCGGAAGCCCTCCGGCAGCCGCTCGGCGGCCTCCCGGGTCAGGGCCTCCAGATACCGCGCCTCCGCGGCCCGCTCCAGGCCCGAGGTGGCGAAATCACAGTAGGGACATCGACGTGCACAAAAGGGGAGATGGACGTAGAGTGCCGTGGGGCGGCGACGAGCCAGGGGGAAATCGGCTGACTGACGCGGGTCCGGCGCCGACGCGACGGAGGGTGACTCGGGGTTCCCCGGCCGTCCGTGGCTGCGGTTACACTGGGTCCGATCTAGGTCGCGCACCGGCAACACTTTAGCCGGACTGCGGCAGTCAGCGACGACCGGGGCGAAACCGGCAAGA
>JAWLGW010001126.1:0-2688 GCA_041690735.1 Planctomycetota bacterium | reverse complement strand
CGAGGATCCCCCCCTGGTGGACGTTCTCGACCACGTCGAAGCAGGCGAAGCGCCCGGCCGCGTCCCGCGCCAGCACGACCGACACCTCGGCGTCGAGCGGCACCAGCGCCTCGAGCACGCACGCCTCGTCGCCGAGCGAGGCCAGGGCCGCCTGCGCCTCGGCGACGGAGTCCACCCGGACCTGACCGCGCCCGTCGTAGCCGCCGCGGCTCACCTTGAGGAGCGCCGGCAGACCGACCGCCGCCACCGCCGCCTCGAGGTCGGCGGCCGTGCGGACGGGCGCGAAGGGGGCCGTCGCCACCCCAGCGTCGCGGAAGAAGGTCTTCTCGGCGATCCGGTCCTGGGCGACCGCGACGGCGTCCCCGGCGGGCCGGACGGTGCAGCTCCCCTCGAGCCGGCGCAGGCTGGCGGCGGGCACCGTCTCGAACTCGGTGGTCACGGCGGCGCAGGTCCGGGCGAGCTCTGCCAGGGCCTCGGCGTCGTCGTAGGCGGCGACGAGCTGCTGGTCCGCCACTTCACCGGCCGGGCAGGGCGCCTCGGGGTCGAGGACCACCACCCGATAGCCCATGCGGCGGGCCTCCACGGCGAACATGCGACCGAGCTGGCCGCCGCCGAGGACGCCCAGCGTGGAGCCGGGAGCGAGCGGCGCGGCGGTGGGGGAGGTCGCGCTCAGTGGGGCTCGGAGAGCTCCATGGCGCGGGCGCGATCGGTCTGCTGGCGCCGGAAGGTCGCCAGCCGCTCGGCCAGCGCCGGGTCGGTCGCCGCCAGCAGGGCGGCGGCGAACAGCGCCGCGTTGACGGCGCCCGACTCGCCGATGGCGAAGGTCGCCACCGGGATCCCCCGCGGCATCTGCACGATCGACAGCAGCGAGTCGAGCCCCTGCAGGTGACGGGACGGCACGGGGACGCCCAGCACCGGCACCGCGGTCTTGGCCGCCAGCATGCCGGGGAGGTGCGCCGCGCCCCCGGCGCCCGCGATGATGCAGCGCAGGCCGCGGCCCGCCGCGCCCGCGGCGTACTCGAACAACAGGTCGGGGGTGCGGTGCGCCGACACCACCCGTCGCTCGTGCGGCACCTCCAGCGCCTGGAGGTGCTTGCAGGCGTGCTGCATGACGCCCCAGTCGCTGTCGCTGCCCATGACGACGCCGACGACGGGTGAGCTCATGATCTACCGCCCTTCGAAAGGCTGGGAATTCAACCGCAGAGCTCGCAGAGAGCGCAGAGATTCGCTGAGAGCTCGCTGCGTCCTCCGCGTTCTCTGCGGTTGCATTCGTCTTTGGTCCATCATGCAGGGAGAGATCTTCGCCGTCTCCTAGCCCGCACTCTTCGCGGTCTCAGGAATCCGGCGCTGCCCATCAGCGCTTCACATCAGAGGCAGCGCCGGATCCCTGTGAAATGCGGGCTAGGGTCGGTGGCCGCCGAACAGCTGCTTGGCGATGGTCTGCAGCTGCATGTTGGTCGTGCCCTCGTAGATCTGCCCGATCTTGGCGTCCCGGTAGTACTTCTCGATCGGGTACTCGTGGGTGAAGCCGTTCCCCCCGAACAGGTTGACCGCCTGCGAGGCCACCCGCTCGGCCACCCGCGAGGCGAACAGCTTGGCGTAGGCCGCCTCGGTCAGGAAGTCGAGCCCCGCGTCCCGCCGGCGGGCCGCGTCGTAGACCAGCAGGCGCGCCGCGTGGATGTCGGTCGCCATCTCGGCCAGCTGGAACTGGACGCCCTGGTTGTCGGCGATCGCCCGGCCGAACTGCTTGCGCTCTTGCGTGTAGGCCAGCGCGTGCTCGAAGGCACCCACCGCCAGCCCGACCATCTGGGCGCCGATGCCGATCCGCCCCTCGTTGAGCGTCTCGATCGCCACCTTGTACCCCTTGCCGACCTCGCCCAGGATCCGGTCCTTGGGGACCCGCACGTTCTCCAGCAGGATCTCGCAGGTGGACGAGGCCCGGATCCCGAGCTTGTCCTCCTTCTTGCTGACCGAGAAGCCCTCCTGCTCGCGCTCGACCATGAAGCAGGTGATCCCGCGGTGCTTCTTCTCCTTGTCGACGGTGGCGAACACCGCGAACACCCCCGCCTCGCCGGCGTTGGTGATCCACAGCTTGTGCCCGGTGAGCAGGTAGGCGTCGCCGTCCTCCTTCGCCTCGCAGGCCAGCGCGAAGGCGTCGCTGCCCGACCCCGCCTCGGACAGGCAGTAGGCGGCGACCATCTCGCTGGTCACCTTGGGGAGGATCCACTCCTTGAGCGCGTCGCTGCCCCACCGCAGGACCATGTTCTGGAACAGGGTGTTCTGCACGTCGACCATGACCGCCACCGCCGGGTCGACCCGGGCCAGCTCCTCCACCGCCAGCACGGCCTGGAAGAAGGTCCCGCCCTGGCCGCCGTACTGCTCGGGGACCTCGATCCCCATCAGCCCCATCTCGAAGCAGGCCTCGATCACCTCCCGGTCCATCTGCGCCCGCTGGTCCATCTCGGTGACCCGCGGCTTGATGGTCGTCTCGGCGAACTCGCGCACCGCGGCGCGGAAGGCCTCCTCCTCCTCGCTGAGCATGGTCAAGGCAGGGAGATGCTCGCTCACGGGACGCTCCTCGGGCCTGGCCCGGCGGGGGTGGACGGAGCGGCGCGTGGGCGCGCGGGCTCCAGCGAGGGGCATCTTGCCCCTGGATGGGGTTGGGTCAAGTCGAGCGGGGAATTCGAC
>JAWLGW010001125.1:0-2695 GCA_041690735.1 Planctomycetota bacterium | reverse complement strand
GTTGCTGAACGCCATGAAGGACGAGGACACGGGGCGCGACGCCTGCGCGGCGCTGCAGCGTCTGGCTCGGGTCAACCTGCCCTTCGAGCGTCCCGACCTGTGGGCCCAGTGGCGCGCTGCCGCGAAGCTGGAGGGCCAGGAGGACGAGGACGAGGAGTAGATAGAGCCCCCCCCGACGGGCATGGAGTCAAGAGGATCGAGGGGCCTGTGCTTCTCGGACCCGCCCGCGAAGCCTCTCCATGTGGAGCGCGACGCCGAGTCGCTGCCTCCGGCGAGCGGTGGCCAACGACGGCAACCAGCCGGTCTAAAGGGAGGTCGAGCTCGAGCGGGACGTCAACCTGCGGAACAGGCTGTAGCTACGCCTCCGCGGGCGCCAGGATCAGGGCCCCCAGCGGCGGCAAGGTGAGGGTGAACGAGGCCGGCTGGCCCTGCCAGGGCGTCGAGTCGGCCTCGTGCACCTGCGGGACCTGGCACACGCTGCCGCCGAGCTCGGGGGCGTCGCTGTCGAGGACCACCCGCCAGCGGCCGGCGTGAGGGGCGCCCACCCGGTAGCCCTCCCGGGGGACCGGGGTCAGGTTGAGGACCACCACCGCCACCCGCTCGCCCGCGCGGCGCAGGTAGCTCAGGACCGAGTTCTCCCGGTCGTGGCAGTCGATCCACTGGAAGCCGCCCGGCTGGTGGTCCTGCTGCCACAGGGCGGGCTCGGCCCGGTACAGGCGCCCCAGGGCCTGCAGGTAGCGGCCGAAGGCCGCCCGCTCCTCCTGCTCGGCGAGGTGCCAGTCGAGGCTGTGGTCGTGGGCCCACTCCCGCTCCATGGCGAGCTCGGTCCCCATGAACAGGAGGACCTTGCCTGGGCGGGTGTACTGGTAGGTGAGCAGCAGGCGCAGGTTCGCCAGCTTCTGCCAGGGGTCGCCGGGCATCTTGCCGTACAGCGAGCCCTTGCCGTGCACCACCTCGTCGTGGGAGAGCGGCATGACGAACCGCTCGGTGTGCTCGTACAGCATGGCGAAGGTGAGCTGGTCGTGGTGGTGCTTGCGGTGGATCGGGTCCTTGCTGAAGTAGCTGAGGGTGTCGTGCATCCACCCCATGTTCCACTTGAACGAGAACCCGAGCCCGCCCGACTCGGGGGAGCGGGTGACGCCGCCCCAGGAGGTCGACTCCTCGGCGATCACCACGCAGCCCGGCTGCTCCACCGCCACCGTGTGGTTGAGGTCCTGCAGGAAGGAGATCGCGTCCAGGTCCTCCCGCCCGCCGTGGCGGTTGGGGACCCACTGGCCCTCATCGCGGCTGTAGTCGAGGTACAGCATGGAGGCGACCGCGTCGACCCGCAGGCCGTCCACGTGGAAGGCGTCCAGCCAGTAGAGGGCGTTGGCGATCAGGAAGTTCCTGACCTCGTTGCGCCCGTAGTTGAACACCAGGGTGCCCCAGTCGGGGTGGTGGCCCCGGCGCGGGTCCGCGTGCTCGTACAGGTAGCTGCCGTCGAAGCGGGCCAGGGCGAAGTCGTCCTTGGGGAAGTGGGCCGGCACCCAGTCCAGGATCACGCCGATCCCGTGGCGGTGGCAGGTGTCGATTAGGAACCTGAGGTCGTCGGGCCCCCCGTAGCGGGCGGTGGGCGCGTAATAGCCCGAGACCTGGTACCCCCACGAGCCGTAGAAGGGGTGCTCGGCGATCGGCATGAGCTCGAGGTGGGTGAAGCCGTACCGCTCGGCGTGCTCCACCAGGCGCGGGGCGATCTCGCGGTAGGTGAGCGGGCGGTCCCCCTCCTCGGGGACCCGCGCCCACGAGCCGAGGTGCACCTCGTAGATCGCCACCGGCTCGCGCGACAGGTCGCGGGTAGCCCGGCGGGCCATCCACTCCCCGTCGCCCCAGGCGTAGCCGCCCGACGGATCGACGCGGCTGGCGGTGGCCGGCGGGCGCTCGGCCGCCCGCCCGAACGGGTCCGCCTTCACCCGCAGCTCGCCGCTCCTGGCCTTGATCTCGAACTTGTACAGGGCGCCGGGCGCCACGCCGGGGACGAACAGCTCCCACACGCCCGAGCTGCCCAGGCTGCGCATGGGCAGCTGCCGCCCGTCCCAGGCGCAGAAGTCGCCGATCACGCTCACCCGTCGAGCGTTGGGCGCCCACACGGCGAACGACACGCCGGCGACGCCGTCGACCACCCGCGGGTTGGCGCCGAGCACCTCCCACAGGCGGCGGTGGCGCCCCTCCCCGAACAGGTGCAGGTCGAGCTCGCCGACGGTGGGCAGGAACCGGTAGGGGTCGTCGCGCTCGAGGGTCGCTCCGTCGGCGAAGGCGAACCGCAGCCGGTACGACAGCGGCAGGGAGCGCCCGGGGAGGAACCCGGCGAACACCCCCTGCCCCAGGGAGCGGAGCGGGTGGGCGCTCCCCCCCACCAGGCAGGACACGCCGGCGGCGTCGGGGTGATACACGCGCACCACCACCCCGTCCTCGCCCTCGCGCTCGGCCGGGTGGGCCCCCAGGATCCGGTGGGGCTCGCTGTGGTCGCCCGCCACCAGCGAGACCTGGTCGGCCGGCAGGACGCGCAGGACTTCGAGGTCCACGGTCATGAGCGAGCCTCCTGACTCGAAGGATGACGGAGAGGCGGGAGGCACGACAGCGAACGGTGTGGTTCGCGGGGGGGCTTCGCCCCCCGAGGCTGTCGCAATAGAGAGGAACTCACCTCTCTTGCGTGCCC
>JAWLGW010001124.1:0-2695 GCA_041690735.1 Planctomycetota bacterium | reverse complement strand
CCCAGCGCGCGGCCGGCCCCTCCTCGTCGAGGCCAGCGTCGCAGGGGACGCCGCGGGCGCGCAGCACGTCGCGCAGCGGCCCCACCTGCCGCCGCGTGCGGACGAGCACCGCCAGCTCCTGCCAGGGGCAGCCCTGAGCGTGCAGGCGCGTCAGGCGCTCCGCGAGGTAGACCGCCTCGGCGTGGGCGTCGTGGTGGTCGACCACCGCCAGCGGCTCGCCCGGGCCGCGGCTGGCCACGAGGTCGCGCGGCGCGCCGCGCAGGGCCGGCCCCAGCCGCTCGGCCGCCAGGAAGGTCCGGGCGCTCGCCAGGATCGCACCCGTCGAGCGGTAGTTCACCGGCAGGTCGAGGGACACCGCCCCCGGGCGCCGGCTCAGGCGGCCGAACAGGGTGGGGTCCCCGCCCCGCCAGGAGTAGATCACCTGGTTGGGGTCGCCCACGGCGAACCAGCGGGTGTGCGGCCCGGCCAGCCGCTCGGCGAAGGCGAGCTGATCGGCGCTGCAGTCCTGCAGCTCGTCGATCAGGATCCAGGCGGGAGGCGTCCAGCTCGCCGGGGGGGCGTCCAGCAGCTCGGCGGCCCGCTCCAGCAGGTCCTCGAAGTCGAACAGGTCGCGCTCCTGCTTGAGGGCCTCGTAGCGCTCGAGCAGCCGGGGGAGGTCGTCGGGCTTGCGCATGTTGCCGAACAGGGTGCGCCCGCGCCGGTGCGCCTCCCACCGGCGGTCGAGCTTGGCCCGGTACTTCACGTCGAGGTCGTGCTCGCCGATCAGCGCCTGCCACACCTCCTCGCGCTGGCGGGCGTCGAGCAGCCCGAAGCGGCGGGTGCGGCCCACCCGCTCGACCGGCAGCGCGCGCCGCAGCAGCGCTCCCGCGACCGCGTGGAAGGTGCCTGCCAGCCACAGCGCCTCGGGGTCGAGGCCGACCTCCTCGAGCCGCGCGCGCACCTCGCCCGCCGCCTTGTGGCTGAAGGTCAGCACCGCCAGCTCCTCGAGGGGCACCCCCTCGAGCAGGTGGAGCGCCAGCAGCCGGTGGATCAGGACCGTGGTCTTGCCGCTACCCACCTGCGCCTGGACCACCACCGCGGGCGCGTCGGCGAGCACCGCCCGCAGCTGATACCCGTCGAGGCGCGCCAGCCGCGCGTGGAGCTCGGGGTGCTCGCTGGCGACCGCCGCCAGCCGCGCCGCCAGCTCGGCAGACGGCGCCAGCTCGGCCGGGCTGGGCGGCGCGGACGGCGGAGCCGGCGCAGGAGGCACCTCCCCGCGCCGGCGCGCGTCCACCGTCCGCCGCAGCTCGCGAACCCGCCTCACGCCCCGCCCCCCGCGCAGGCGACGCCGCGCAGCGGCTCCCAAATTCCTCGAATCCGGCGCGTCAACACCCTCCGCCTCCTCGCCCGCACCGTCCCCTGCGCCGGATTCGAGGAATTCGGGCCAGCAGTTCGCACGAATCCGGCGTCAACAGCGGGACGCTCACACCTAAGCGGACGCGCCGGATTCGTGCGAACTGCGGAGCACGAAGCCCGAGGCGAGCTTGTCGTTGGCGACCCGCTCGGTGTCGGCCTCGCCGCGCGTCAGGTCCTCGTGCCGGCGGCGCGCCTCGTGGCGCTTGCGCTCGGCGCCGGCGGCCTGCTCCTCGGCCACCTCGACGGTCAGGCGCCAGGCGCCGGGGCAGGCGACGTGCTGCTCGATCAGCGCGCGCAGCGCGCGTTGCGCGGGGTCGCTCTCGATCCACTGCACCAGGCCCAGGCCGCCCACCAGCAGGGTCAGCCGATGCCCCCGCCGAGCGACGTCGATCCGGCGCAGCAGCTCCGAGCCGGGTGCCTCGCACCCGGCCAGGGCCTCCTGCACCTCGCCCCACCGCTCGGGCAGCGCCTCGAACGGAACCAGCGCAGACGCGGGCGCCGCCTGAGCCTCGACCGGCGCGGGCGCCGCCCTGGCCACCCCTGCGGGCGGCGCGACCTCGGCCAGCAGGCTGCGGAGGGCCCAGCCGATCAGCGGGCGCGGGCGGGCGTAGCTGCCGGTGCAGGCCGGGCAGCCGCGGCGGCAGCCGCACCCCTCGACCAGCGCCGCGGCCCGCTCGAGCAAGGCGGAGAGCTGCTCGAAGGCCTTGCTGGCGAAGCCGATCCCCCCCGGGTGGTGGTCGTACAGCGCCACCGCCGTCCCCGGCGCCTCGCCCTCGGGGCCGGCGTAGGGGAAGGTCGTCCCCACCAGGTCGTGGCGCTCGGCCAGGGTCGCCAGGCGAGCCACCGCGCGCAGGGCGTGCACCACGCCCCGCAGGGCGTCGCGCGGGCGCTCGCCCAGCGCCGCCAGCACCGGCTCGGGCACCGCGATCCACAGGGCCTCGGTCTCGAGGCGCGTGCTGAGCGGCTGGTGCAGCCGCTCGTAGCCGAGGTTCTGGTGGTTGTGGAACTCGAGCATCTTGTAGCCGACCACCGTCTCCTCGACGCGCACGTCGCCGAACCAGGCCAGGCTGCGCCCCTCGCCCAAGACCTGACGGCGCTGCGTCACCAGCACCTCGATGTGGGTGCGCACGTCGGGCTGGGTGTAGTAGTTCTGCTCCACGGGCAGGACCACCGCCCGGTGGCCCACCAGGTCGAGCTCCTCCACCAGGTACTCCCGCCCGTCGTGCAGGTAGACCGCCCGGGGGTGGGCCTCCTTGTAGACCTGCGGGCGGGTCATCTCGGTGAGCACCCGGTCGGCCTG
>JAWLGW010001123.1:0-2696 GCA_041690735.1 Planctomycetota bacterium | reverse complement strand
CCGGGGGATCTGCTGCTGCGGGCGGCGCGGCGCGGTCGGCGAGGCGGCGTCGTCCTCGACGGCCCGGCGGCCCTCCAGGGGCTGCTGGCGGAGCTGCCCGCCGGCGAGACGGTGGTCCTGCTGGTGCAGCGGCAGGGTCGCGAGCTGTACGGGGAGCTGCGCCTGCGATGAGCGACCTCTCTGCGAAGGGCCCCGCCGAGGAGCCCTCGGCCTCCGCCGCGCCCGCCCCTGAGCCCCCTGCCGGCCCGCCGGCCGACTCCCCCGCCGGGGCGGAGGCGGCCGCCCGGGCGCGCGAGGCGTGGACCCAGCCGGTGTTGGCCACGGCCTTCCCCCGCTGCCCGCGGTGCGGCGAGCGGTTCCCCCCTGAGATCCGCCGGGGCACCGACGAGGAGCCGGCCCCCCTGCCGCCCCCCTGCCCCCGCTGCGCGGTCGACCCCCTCAGCCCGGCGGCCGGCGAGCGGCTCACCCCGCACGGCAGCTGGCTGCGCGAGCTGCTGCGCGGGGCGACCTACCTGCCCCGGGGGGCGGCCCATATCCTGCGGCACCCGCGCCTGTGGAAGTGGGCCGCGGTCCCGGCGCTGATCAACGTGCTGGTGATCTTCCTGTCGGTGTTCCTCGCCGGGCTGCTCAACGGCTGGCTCGAGACCCACACCAGCGAGCTGTACTTCGCCACCTGGACCGGTCCGGTGTGGCGCCCCCTGTCGTACGTGGTTCGCATGCTGGGGTGGTTCGCCGGCTGGGCCAGCTGGATCCTGATCCCGCTGCTGTCGGTGTGGCTGATCGTCGCCCCCGGGATCAGCATCCTCTACAAGATCCTGTTCATGCCCTTCATGGAGCTCCTGGCCGAGGGGACCGAGCAGGAGGCCCTGGGAATCCGCGACGACTCGCGGTTCGACTTCGCGCGGATGTACGCCAACGTGGTGGTGGCGATCATCGACGCCGTGTTCTTGACCCTCCTGCAGGGCCTGCTGTTCCTGCTGCTGCTCCCCGTGAACATCATCCCGATCCTGGGGCAGCTGCTGTGGCTGACGCTCCCTCCGGCCATCTTCGCCGGCATGGACTACTCGGACATCGACCTGGTGCGGCGGCGCTACACGACCCGGGAGAAGGCCCGCCTGTGGGCTCACCACCACTGGCGGTTCCTCGGCTACGGGGTGTCGTTCTGCTTCCTGATCACCGTGCCCCTGGTCAACATGGTGATCATCCCCGCGGCCGCCGCCGGAGGGTCGCTCCTGTATCTGGAGCTGGACCGTAAGTAGGGGGCGTTCGTGCCCCTGCCCGTGCGGAAATCGGCGGGCACGGGCACGGGCACGGGCACGGGCACGTTCGAGCTCCCCAGCCCCCGCTCTGGTTGTATCCCCCGTGCCCTTCTGGCATCATTGCCCGGTCGAACCCCGGCAAGGACGGACGAGTGGGCGCGGAGAAGCGTCGATACCGGCGACTCGACACGGACCTCGAGGCCCGGGTCAAGAGTCTGTCCGAGCCGGGCAGCGATCCGGTCGATGTGAGGATCGTGAACCTCGGGCCGGAGGGCGCGTTCCTCCGCTGCGACGGCGACCTGCTGCCGGTGCAGTCCCAGATCGCCCTCGACTTCAAGATCGACAGCTACCCCAAGGAGATCAACGTCATCGCCAAGGTGCTGTGGCACAAGAAGGCGGAGGCGGAGCGGGGCATGGGGTGTCAGTTCGTACACATCCCGCTGTTCGAGAAGAACATCATCATCGACTACATCCTCCGCCGCTACGCGGAGTACCAGGCGCGCTTCGGCTAGGGCGGCAGAGGCAGACTCCAGGAGGTCGCCGTGCAGGTCCGCATCACCTACTGCGTTCGTTGAAACTACCTCCCCCAGGCGACCGGTCTGGTCGCCGAGCTCAAGGCGAAGTTCGGGGAGGACACCCAGGCCGACCTCGTGAAGGGTGACGGCGGGGTGTTCGAGGTCGAGGTGAACGGCCACCTCGTCTACTCCAAGAAGCAGACGGGGCGCTTCCCTCAGTATCAGGAGGTCCCCAACGCCATCACCATGGCGGGGATCGCCTAGCAGACAAACCCTAGCCCTGCTTCACGCGCTCGCGGGGCGGTCCCTCCTCGCGAGGGCGCGGGCCCGTCACCCGATCGCGAGCGGAGCGCGCCGCCTCCTGCGCGTACACGCGGACGTGCCGCAGCCAGCGGCGCGCCCAGCGGAACTCCAGGGCCAGGATCGCCAGCCCGGCCGGGATCACCACCAGGGCCGGCCCCGGGAGGACGACGAGCGCCAGCCCCAGCGCCAGCACCGTGAACCCGAGCACCGAGACCACCACCCGGCGGGCGGTCCGGAGCAGCGCGCTGGTCGCCTCGTCGGTCGAGGGCGGGGCGGAGGAGGGCGGGCGGGGGTCAGCCATGGCGGTCACACCCTCGCGAAGCGCGTGCCGGCGCCGCCCCGAGCCTGCCGGTCCCCCACAGGGCGCCCCGTCTCGGGGGGACAGCGGCGTCCCTCGGCTTGGGGCGACGGAGTCCGAGGCTGTCGCAAGACGGCAGGAGCGCCTCCCCGAGCGGCTCGCAGCGCGAGGATCAGTGGGAACAGCGGACGGCTCGTCCTCGGAGATCTAGCTGCGTTACCTCCAGCGGAGCCATTCCCTGTTCTCATTCTCTGTTTGCTGTTGATATTCCGTGTTCGATCTCTTCGGGCTACCGCGGCTGCGTCTCGCGACACCCACGTC
>JAWLGW010001122.1:0-2698 GCA_041690735.1 Planctomycetota bacterium | reverse complement strand
GCCGCCGAGGCCGCGGCGGCGATCGAGGCGGCGGCGCGCGCGGCCGGCGCCGACCTCACCGCCCAGCCTGTCCTCCCCGAGTGGGCCCAGCCCACCGGGCGCGCCCGCGCTCGCCGGCGCGCCTTCGCGGTGCTGCTGCTCGCCGTCGCCGCCGCGGCGTCCGCCGCGACCGCCCTCCAGCTGCCGGACTAGCGCGCCGCCGCCGCCCGCGCGCGGCGGCGGGCGCTCGCCTGCTCGGGATACAGCGGCAGGATGTCCGCCCCGTAGCGGAGCGAGCGCACCGAGCGATAGGGCCGGGTCAGGTCGAGGTCGAGGTACACCTTGCGCCCGTCCTTGAGGCCGAAGGAGGTGGAGAAGCAAAGCTGCTCGTCGCCCTCGCGCAGGTAGCCCTTGCGGACCGGGTCGTGGCCGTAGACCACCAGGCGGTTGCGCTGGCCGTCGAGCTCCATGCGGCGCAGGAAGCGGCGCACCACCAGGGGGCCCGCGTTGCGGCACCAGAACAGCTCGCCCAGGATCGGCTGCTGGATCATCTCGCGGATCGAGCGCTGCTCGTGGCCGGGGTACTCCACCGCGGCGATCTGATCGAAGCTCGCCTCGAGCACCCGCGGCGCCCCGTGGGTGGCGACGACGCCGCGGCCGAGCACCGCCGCGAGCGGGAAGGTGCGCACCAGATCGCAGAACCGCGCGGCCCGCTCGGGGCCCAGCACCTGCTCGAGGTGCTCGGTCTCGCTGGGGTCCTTGTGGAACTTGCGGGTGTGGGGCCCCCCCACGTGGCTGTGCTCGTGGTTGCCGATCAGCGAGAACACCCGCCCCGGGTACTCCTGCTGCAGGGCCACGAAGGCCTCGAGCAGCTCGGCGGTGCGGTCCTCGTAGAAGCTGCCCAGGTGCTCGGGCCAGCGGCGGCGCGGGTAGATCGGCCCGTGGACCAGGTCGCCGGTGAACAGCAGGTAAGCCTGCCCGCCGGTGTCGGCGTAGGCGGCGCGGAAGGCCGCCACCACCTGCAGGAAGTCGCCCAGGTTGCCGTGCAGGTCGGTGCACAGGATCGCCCGCCCCCGGGCCGGCAGCCGCAGGACCTTGCCGTACAGCGCGGCCCCCGAGGGGAGCTCCAGCGGCGGCGTGCGCGGCGGGGGGGGCGGGTCGGCGGGGTCGCGGGGCGGGTCGTGAGGCGAATCCATGCGCGGCGCGGTCTCCCAGTTGGCGCTATCGTACGCACCGAGGCCGCCGTGCGCACGATCGACGTCGACTTCAGGTGCTGGTTCTGCGGCGCTCGCTTCGAGCGCCCCCGGGTGGAGCGAGACGCGCAGCTGGTCCCGCGCCGCCAGGAGGAGGGCGGGCCGTACTTGTTGTACGCCTGCCCCGAGTGCGCCCGCCCCAGCCGAGTGGAGCGCAACCGCGCCGGCGCCTTGCTGGCCGGTCCCACCCCGATCGTCCCCTTCGCCGACACCCTGGTCGCCGGGTTCGACGCCGCAGCGCGCGAGGAGCTGGCCAAGAAGCGGGAGCACTTCGAGCGTCGCGCCGGCCGCCGAGCGTGGTTCTTCGGCGCCTACGCCGAGGAGCTGTGGGCGGCGGGCGTGCGCCCTGCCACGGCGGCGACGGCCGAGCGGCCCCGCGCCGCCCGGCCACCGCCGCGCGAGCGCGCGCGGCGCCGCGAGCCGCCTCCCGAGCCGGAGCCGCAGGCGCAGGCCGCCGAGCCGCCGCCCCCTCCCCCCGAGCCCGCCCCTCACGAGGTGCTGGGGATCGCGCCCACCGCCACCGCCGAGGAGGCGACCCGCGCCTTCCGCGAGCTCGCCAAGCGCTACCACCCCGACCGGTTCGAGGCCCTGGACGAAGAGTTCCGGGCCCTGGCCCACAAGAAGTTCCTGGCCCTGCAGGCGGCCCTGGAGGCCTTCAAGTGAGGGGCGCCTCGGGCGACGTTTAGGATTCGGGAAATCGGCGCCGCGGACCCCCTCCTCCTCCTTGCTGGGCAATGAGTTAGAGCAAGGCAAGCCGTGTGCATGACGCGCCGCGCATGCGCAGCCTCATCGTGATGACGATCGCCCTGCTGGCGGCCTCCGTCCCCGCCCGGGGCCAGGTCGAGGCCTTGTTCAGCCCCTTCGACGACTGCGAGGCCCGCGCCCTCGAGCTCCTCGACCAGGCGCAGGTCTCGGTCGACGTCGCCCAGTACAACATTCGCAACGAGCGCTTCGCGCACAAGCTCGACGCCCTGCGCGCCCGCGGCGTGGCGGTGCGGATCGTGGTGGACGCCAAGAACGCCGACAACCCCTGGAACACCCTCGACGACGACCTCGAGGCGGCCGGCTTCGCGCTGCTGCGCTACCGCAACACCGCCTCGAGCTACGCGATCATGCACCACAAGTTCACCGTGATCGACGGGCACACGGTGCTGACCGGCTCCTACAACTGGAACGGCACCGCCCAGCTGGTCAACGACGAGAACATGCTCGTCCTGCGCGACCCGGCCCTGGTCGCCGCCTACGCGCAGGAGTTCGCCGAGCTGTGGGGGGACGCCCCCGAGGCGCCGGGCGCCGGCGGCGCGCCGGGGGCGGAGGTGCTGTTCGCGCCCGAGGATCGCCCCGGCCGGGCGATCGCCGCCGCGATCCGCGGGGCTCAGCGCCGGGTGCGCGTCGCCATGTTCTCCTTCCGCGACCGCGACGTGGCCGACGCCCTGGTCGACGCGCCCGCGCCGGCGTCGAGGTCA
>JAWLGW010001121.1:0-2703 GCA_041690735.1 Planctomycetota bacterium | reverse complement strand
GCACGGGCACGGGCACGAACGGGCTGTCGCTTCACTTCGCGACAGTCGCCCCCGCCACTTTGCGACAGCCTCTCCGCTGCCGCGGGCGCCGCTGACCTGGGCGTGAGCCATCGTTGTCCGCTCGGGGAGGACCCTGCGTCACGGCGCGCGGGCGCCGAACGCGTGGCTTACGGGAGGCGGGTGAAGCGTTTACACTGCCGCCCGCACCTCGACCGGGCAGGTCCACATGTCACGAGCTCTCGCCGTCGCTTCGCGCCCCGTCGCCCTCGACCTCTACGCGCTGATCCGCGACCTCGACGCCCGCGGCGCCCGCGCCGCCGAGGAGGCGACTCGCCGGCTGCTCGAGCTGAGGGACGAGGCGAGCGCCCTGGTCGCCAGCTGGGAGGACGCCGAGACCGCCGTCGCCGAGGAGCTGCGGGGGCTGCTCGAGACCCTCGGCGAGGGGGCCCTGTCCCTGCGCGCCTCGGCGAGCGCCATGGGCGAGTCCGTGGCCAAGAACGGGGACGAGGCCTGGACCCGCCTGTGCGACGAGCTGCGCGAGCGGTACGACGCCCTCAGCGAGGCCCTGCGGGCCGAGGCGGTGGACGTCCCCGAGCGGCGCTCCCCCAACCGGGCCCGCACCGCCTTCCACATCACCTCCGCCCTGGTGTGCCTGGTCCTGGTGGAGTACGTCCTCGCTCCCTGGCAGATGGTCGTGGTGGCCGGGATCGGCGCCGTGTGGTGCTGGACCATGGAGATCGGCCGCCGGTTCAGCGCCGACATGAACGAGCGCCTGCTGCGCCTGTTCTCCGCCGTGTCCCACCCCCACGAGCGCCACACCGTCAACTCGGCGACCTGGTACAGCACCGCCCTGGTCCTGATGGCGCTCCTGTTCACGCCCCGCACCTGCGTGGTGGCGCTGGTGATCCTGGGCCTGGCCGACCCGGCCGCCGCCTTCGTCGGCCGCCGGTGGGGGCGCCTGCGCTTCAAGAACGGCCGCTCCCTGGAGGGCACCCTGACCTTCGTGCTGGTGGGGGCCGCCGCCGCCTTCGCGACGCTGGCGATCTGGCACTGGAGCGACCTCTCCTCCTGGAAGGCCGCCGTGGCGATCGCCTTCGGCGCCGCCCTCCCCGCGGCGGTCGCCGAGCTCGTCACCCGCAAGATCGACGACAACTTCGCGATCCCCCTGGCGGCGGGCGCGGGCGCCACCCTGGTCAGTCTGGTCCTGTAGGAGCCGGGGCCTCGTCGAGGGCGGTCTCCTCGAGGGGTCGCGTCAGCCGCACCGCCGCCGCCGCGACCAGCGCAACGCAGGCGAGCGAGCCGAAGGCGATCAGCTCCTTGGCCACCGGCTACATCAGCTCCTCTTCGGAGCTGAGCTCGATCTCCGCCGACTCGGGGTCGAGCTCGCGAATGAAGGGGATCAGGTGGCGCGAGCTGTCGTAGCGCCGCCCCAGGTCGAAGGTCACGTAGCGGGCCCGGCGGTGCTGGGAGTCGATGATCAGGTGGCGGTCGTTGGGCACCTTCCAGCCCCGGCGGGTGGGGGTGTGCCCGCAGATCATAAGCTCGCACTCCATTTGATCGGCGAAGGCGTCGGCCGTGTCCTGGGCGTAGTCACGCCCGTTGACCAGGGCGGCGATCGGCCGCGCCTTGGCGATCGGCGCCGCGGCGGCCTCGTCCATGAGGTAGTCGCGGCTGACGCTGGGGATGAACGCCCGCTTCGGCGTCGAGTGGGCCATGTAGAGCCCGTTCGGCGCCAGGATCGCCACCGGCATGTCGGCGATGAACTCCCGGTAGGCGGCCAGCACGTCCTCGTGCCGGTCGCGGTACATGTAGGCCATGCCGCGCTTGAGGTACCGGTTGAGGTACTTGCCGCCCTTGACCAGCTCCCGGTCGAGGTGGACCGCGAGGTCGTGGTTGCCCAGCAGGTAGTACACCCGCCCCGGATAGCGGGCCTGCAGGCGGATCGCCTCCAGGATCGCCACGAAGCTGAGGTCGCGGTTGTCGGCGGTGATCAGGCGGGAGTGGACGATCTCCTGCACCACCAGGTACCGGCCGGGGTGGTTGTCGAGGTCGGCCAGGTCCACGAACTTCTTGAGGTTGTCGACGTTGCCGTGCAGGTCGCCGGTGAGCCACACCTCGCCCTGCTCGGGCAGGAGGACCGCCCGCCCCGCCACCTTGTCGTCGGCGGCCCGGGCCTTGGTGGCGGCCCGGATCAGCTCGATCGCCGCCGCGGCCTCATTCTCGTCCCGGGCCGCCGAGGCGGTGTGGGCCAGGCGGCGGATCTCGTCCAGGGCCTCGCCCCCGTCGGGGTGCCGGACCTGCCCCACCGCCTGCAGGGCCGCAGCGGCCCGCTCGCCGCCGTGGGCCAGGTTGTAGCTGCGGGCGATCTCCAGCGCCTTGGCGAACTTGGCCCGCTTGATCAGCTCGAGGAACAGCGAGGTGGCGGCCTCGGTCACGTAATCGTCGCCGAGCTTGAACTCCTTGGCGCACTTGAGCGCGATGTCCGGACGGCCGGCGGCCATGTCCGCCTTGTAGGCGCGGGCGCCCACGTCGCGAGCCTGCTGCTTGCCCAGGCGCATCTGCTTCACGATGCGCTTGGCGTTCTGATACTCGCTCACGCCCCCACTGTAAGCGCGACCGCCACGATCTGGCCAGGCGGCCCAGTGTGGTTTCTGGGGGGGCTTCGCCCCCCCCCAGAGTCCCCCCAAG
The DNA here is from genome assembly GCA_041690735.1 of Planctomycetota bacterium. Classification (GTDB taxonomy): domain Bacteria; phylum Planctomycetota; class J058; order J058; family J058; genus JAWLGW01. The sequence goes on along the minus strand of JAWLGW010001121.1, from coordinate 15 downwards.
AGCTCCGCGGCGGCG
>JAWLGW010001120.1:0-2705 GCA_041690735.1 Planctomycetota bacterium | reverse complement strand
CCGCCCGCTGGTGAGTCGTCGTCGCGTCGCCGGCTACCGCTCGAGCAGCACGATCTCCACCCGGCGGTTCTTGCGCAGCGCATCCTTGCTCGCGCCCGGCGCCAGGGGGCGGTGGGGGCCGTAGCCGGCGAAGCACAGCCGCTCCGAGCTGATCCCGCTCTTCTCCAGGAAGTGCAGCACCGCCAGGGCGCGCTTGCTCGACAGCTCCCAGTTGCTGGAGTGCCCCGAGCGCTTGATCGGCGTGTCGTCGGTGTGCCCCTCGATCCGCACGATCCGCTGGCGCATGTCGGGCTTGTTCAGCTCCGCCATGACGTCGCGCAGGATCTTCTCGCCCTGCGGCTTGAGGATCGCCTTGCCCGGCTCGAAGAACACCCCGTTGTCGAGCACCAGGCCGCGCGTGGCCGGGTTGACCTCCAGCCCCATGACCTGCGGCGGCGCGGGCTCCTCCTTGGGGGTCGAGGCGGGGACCGTCGCGGGCTGGGGCTTGGCCGCCAGCTGCTCGCTCAGGCGCTCGCGCAGGGTCTCCGACTTCTGCAGCCGGGTGCGCAGCAGGTCGACCTGTCGCTGCTGCTCTCGGGCGCGCATGGTGAGCACCTGCTCGCGCTTCTCCAGCCCCCGCTGGGTGTCCTTGTGCTTGACGACGTACGCCTCTTGCTCCTCGAACCGCTTCTCGAGCGCCCGATAGTCGGTCAGCGGGACGCACCCCGCGGACCCGGCGATCAGGGCTGCCATCACCAGCCGCGCGTGAACCTGCATGTCCTTCTCCTCCGGCGGGGTCGGCGGGTCCGGTTATCCCGCCTGCCCCGCGGGCCGCCCCGCGGCGCCGGCTCTCCCCCTCCTTCGACCAGCGGACGGGGGTTCCTGAAGGGGGATCTAGAAGGCGAGGACGACCGCGACGGCGAAGCCGTTGGCCTGCATGGCGGCCTCCAGCCCCGAGCTGTCGCCGTCGTCGCGGGCCGCGGCCTGGATCACGAGGAATCGGTACTGCAGGGCGAAGCTGAGCCGTCCGGGGAGGACGTTGAGCTGCGCCCCCAGGCGGAAGTCGAAGTAGCGCGCCTCCCGCAGCCCGACCGCCCCCCAGGCCCAGTTCATGAACTGGACCGTCGTAGAGACGGTGAAATATGGGAACGGCGTCAGGTGGAACGACCCCCCGAAGAAGGGGGACACCAGCTCCCCCCGCTCGCGGTGCGTCGACTCTCCGCCGCCGGAGTAGGCCTCGAAGCGGGCGTCCAGGCGGAAGTAGCGGACCCCGGCCATGAGGCCGATCCGGTAGGTCCGGCCGTACAGAGCGTCCCAGGCGACGAAGGTGCCCAGGGTGAGCAGCGAGAAGCGCGGCCGCACGGAGTCCCCAGGGGCGGCGATCGTCTGGCCGTCGAACACCAGCGGCTGCTGCTGCACGGTCCGGTCTCCGCCCCGAATGAAGAAGAAGCCGTCGCCGCCGCCGCGGACCTTGCTGCCGATCGTCAGCTCGATCCAGGGGGCGACGAAGTCCTCGTCCAGCCCCTGCTCCTCCTCGAGGTTGCGCAGCTCGGTCCCGCGGACCCCGCCCGAGAAGGAGGTCAGCTCGGTGCGCGTCTCCAGGAACGCCAGCACCCCCGCCTCGATCCGCACCAGCGGCGGCTCGGGCGCCTGCTCCTCCTCGAGGACCAGCCACTCCTCGAGGTTCCGCAGGCCGGCGGACGGCTCTGGCTCCTCGCCCCCGCCTGCCGCCGGCTCCTCGGGCTCGGCGCCGGGGAACTCCACTCGCGGCCGGGGCTCGTCGGGGGCCGCCGACGCCAGCGCCGGCTGGAGAGACAGGAGGGTGAGCAGGAGCACGGTTCGGGTCACGACGAGCGGCATGATACGGGAGGTGTGGGCGCGAGGCAGCGGCCCCCCATACAATCCAGCCGTCCTGCAGGAGGGGGCATGGCACGGATCGAGGTGCTTACGGGGAAGTCAGCGGGCGAGGTCCTCGAGCTGCTCGCCGGCGAGAGCTACGAGGTGGGGACCTCGCGACGAGCCAGCCTGCGGATCCGCGACCGCGGGATCAGCTACTCCCACGCCACCCTGGCGCTGTCCGCAGACGGCGCCGCCGTCCTCTCCGATCGGCACTCGACCACCGGCACCTTCGTGAACGGGGCGCGCCTGGAGGGGTCGGTCACCCTCGCGCCGGGAGACGAGATCGCCTTCGGCACCACCCAGGCGCGATTCCTGGCCGAGTCGGCGGGGGGAGCCGAGGCCGCCGCTCCCAGCGGGAACGGCGGCGCCGCCGTCGCCGAGCCCCTGGCGCAGCCCGCGGAGCCGAGCGAGCCGGCGCCGAGCCCCGACCTCCCGCTGCAGGCCGAGGCCCCGCAGGCCGCCGGTGACGGCGCCGTCCAGCAGGAGGCAGCCGCAGCGCGGGCCGAGCGGGACGCAGCGACGCAGGAGGCCGCCGCGGCCCGGGCCGAGCGGGACGCGGCGCACGCGCAGCTGCAGGCGGCGCAGACCGAGCGCGACGCGGCGCACCAGGAGGTCGCCGCAGCCCGGGCCGAGCTGGAGGCGGCCCGCGCGGAGCTGCAGGCGGCGCGGGCCGAGCGCGACGCGGCGCGCCAGGAGGTCGCCGCGGCCCGGGGCGAGCGGGACGCGGCGCAGCAGGAGGTCGCCGCGGCCCGGGGCGACCGGGACGCGGCGCAGCAGGAGGTCGCCGCGGCCCGGGGCGCGCGGGACGCGGCGCAGCAGGAGCAGGC
>JAWLGW010001119.1:0-2705 GCA_041690735.1 Planctomycetota bacterium | reverse complement strand
CCGGCGTCGCCGAGGATGGCTGCGGGGGAGCACGAACACCTTCGCACCCGAGGTCCACGCCCGATGCGCCGCTCCCCCTTCTCGTTCGCCCTGGCCCTCTCCCTGCTCGGCTGCCCCGCCGCCGCGCAGGAGCAGGCTGCCGCGCTCACCCCCCGTCAGCGCGACGTGCTGGCGGGGATCGCCCGCTACGCCCCCTGGGACTGCCCCGACCGGTGGCTGTACGAGCTGGGGCCGATCGACCGGCGGGGGCCGCTGCTGCGCGAGCGGCTGCTCGCGGCCACCTCCTGGATCGACGCCCTGGCCTACGCCGTGCTCCTGGAGTGGGACCCGGTCGAGGCGGCGCGGACCGCCGACGCATTGCTGGCGGCGCTGCCGCAGGTGACCTCGGGGAAGGCGCGCCAGAACGTGATCTTCCTGATCGCGCTCACGGCGCCCGACGCCGCGGCTCGGCTGCGCCCGCTGTTCGCCCAGGGGGCGGACCTCGAGGACCGCGCCGACGCCGGCTGCGCCCTGGCGGCGCTGGGCGACCCGGCGGCGATCGCCTGGTTCGTGGAGGCGTTCTCCGGGAGCGAGGGCTTCCGGGGCCGGCGGCTGTTCCGGTACGCCGACTACCAGCGGCTGGAGCAGCGCGGGGACGGCCGGCCCCTCACCCGCAGCTACCGCACCTTCGAGGTGCTCCTGCGGCGGCCCTACTTCCGGCGCCTGGGCCTGCTGCGGCGGGTCGACCTGTTCGGCCTGCGGCGGGCCGACGCCAGCGAGGCCGAGCGGCGGGCGCGGGTGGCGCAGGTCCTGCCGGCCTTCCCGGCCAAGTGGCCCGCGCACCCGGGGAGCGACGACTTCGCCAACCACCTGGCGAGCGCCGCGATCGAGTCCGGCGACCGGGTGCTCGCCTACCGCTGGCTGCAGCGGGCCTCGCTCCTCCCCGACCAGGACGTGCGCGGCGCCGCGGTCGATCAGCTCACCGCGCTCGCCGACTCGCAGCTCACCGTCGAGGAGCTCGACGCGCTGCTCGACTCCAGCGACGGCGAGCACAACCGCGACTTCCTCCGCTACACCCGCTTCCTGGCCCTGGCGCGGCGCGACCTCGGGGCCGGGCTGGCCGAGCTCGACCGCCTGGCGGCCGCCGACCCGGCGGGGCCGTTCGCGCGGGCCCGGCGCGCCGCGGCCCACCAAGACGTGCCGGCCGGCCTGCGCGCCGGCGTGGACGAGGCCCTGACCCTCGAGCTGCTGCTGGAGTATCCCGTCCGCTCGCGCGCGCTGGCCGCCACTCCCGTGCGGGTCGAGGCGACCCCCGACGCGCGCGCCTTCCTGGCGGTGCTCACCGACAGCGAGCGGGAGGTGCTCCTGCGCACGCAGGTGGAGCGGCGCGACTCGGTGGCCCTCCCGGAGGACCGGCTGGCCCGGCAGGTCCGCACGCTGGTCGAGGTGGCCGAGCTCGCCCGGCGCGAGGCGGCCGAGCCGGTCCCCGCGCGTCGCGCCGACCTGCGCCTGCGGCGGGCGCAGGTGCTGCGCAAGGCGCCCTGGGCCTTCTTCCCGGCGTGGGCCAACCACCACATGAGCTTCGGTCAGGCCCTGGCGCGGGTGCGCTACGACGCGGCGGCGGACCAGCGCTTGCGCGACTACGTGAGCCTGACCTTCGCGCATCGCCGCGCGGCCGCCCTGCTCGAGGACCTGGTCGCCGAGCACCCGGACTACGCCGGGCGGGACCGGGCCCTGTTCGCCTGGGCGATGTGTGTGGCGGACCTCCTGGACTACCGCCCGGCCAAGGGGGTGGGCGTGTGGGTGTTCGCCGAGGCGCCTGGCGAGGGCGAGGGCGCCCTCGAACACGGGCACCGGCGGGCCGCGGAGCTGTTCGAGCGGCTGGCGCAGGAGCATCCCGCCTCGCCCCTCGCCGACGACGCGGCCCGCGCCGCGGAGTATCGACGGCGCATGCAGCGTCAGGCGGCGCTGGGTAGGGCGGGGGCGCGATAGGTGTCACGCCTCGCGTTGACGTAGCAGTTAGCGCTTGGCAGTTAGCGGTTAGCAGGAGGAGGCAAGCCTTCAGCGACAGCTAACAGCTAACAGCTCTTGGCCGGCGTTATGCTTTCCCGCCTGCACCAGGAGGCCTTCCATGCCGACGCTGATCGAGGGGCCCACCCGGATCGAGGCCGCGGGGAGCAAGCCCAAGCTGATCGAGGAGTTCGTGGGGCGGGTGAACACCGGCACCGAGGGGGCGAGCGTGGCGCTCATGCGCAGCCCGCCCGGCTGGGTCGAGCCCGGGCAGCGGCCCGAGTTCGAGGAGTACACGGTGGTCCTCGAGGGGGAGCTGCAGGTCGAGCACGAGGGCGGCAGCCTCACGGTGCGGGCCGGGCAGGGGATCGTCGCGCACGCCGGCGAGTGGGTGCGCTACAGCACGCCGGGTCCCGAGGGGGCGCGGTATGTCGCGGTGTGCTTGCCGGCCTTCAGCCCCGAGACGGTGCGCCGCGACCCCTGAGCGGCGGGACGGGACAACTTTCCCCCGCTGACGACTTCGTCGGCGTGCCCTACCCTTCCCTCATGACTGAGCACTCCACCGGCACCGTGACCGACCCGGCGGCGCGCCGGGTCCTCGTCGTCGACGACAACGAAGACGCGGCCCTCGCCCTGAGCATGCTCCTCGAGGCTCTCGGCCACGAGGTCGAGACGGCCAACGACGGGGAGCAGGCCCTGGAGCGCGCCGGCGCGTT
>JAWLGW010001118.1:0-2709 GCA_041690735.1 Planctomycetota bacterium | reverse complement strand
ATTAAACGGAGGCGCACGAGCATGGATGGTCGCGTCGACCAGCCTCCGAGCCAGAAGACGCTCTCGCGCGACCATCCATGATCGTGCACCTCCGTTTAGCGCTCCTCCCGGGCGAATCAGGAGGTTCCTCCCGCTGCGGCGGGGCCGTCGGGGTCGGGGGCCGGCCGGGGCAGGGTGGCCCACCCCGCCGCCAGCAGACAGGCGAAGCTGATGGTGGCGAACACCGCCACGTCGGTCGGGACCAGCGCGATGCCGGGGGCGGGGAGGTACAGCTTCACCCAGGGCTCGCTCGCGACGACGTTCTGAACGAACACCAGCCCGGCCCAGGGGGGCGCCCCGATCGCGCCGACCTGCAGCACGCGCCACCGGGTCGACCGGTCGCGCATCAGGCGGCGGGCGGCCCCGAACCAGGCGCCGAGCGCCAGCAGGAGCCCCAGGAGCTCGCCCGCCCACACCTCGAGCAGGAGCAGGGGAGCGGGCTCGCCCGCCGACGCCAGGACGCGCCCCAGCTCAGACAGCGCGTGCTCCGCCGCGCGTCCGTGGCTTCCTCGGGGATCGCTGCGCCAGGCGCGCAGGGTGGCTCGGGTGAGGGCGCGCAGCTCGCTCGGCGGGAGCGGGTTCACCCTCACCCAGCCGACGACCTCCAGGCCACCCAGCCGCACCTGCGGCTCGGGATCCCGCAGCGCGCGCACCACCAGCGCGAAGAAGGCGGCGCGGTGACGGGCCTCTCCAAAGCGCAGGGGGCTGTGGGGCGAGAGGCTGCTGGCGGACGGCTCCTCGGGTGCCGCGTACTGCAGGGCCCACGCCGCGGCGGCGCGCACCTCGCGCTCGGGGCGGTCGAGGAGGGCGGCCAGCCCACCCAGGCCTTCGCGGCCCGCTCCCGCCAGGGCCAGACACGCTGCGTCCCGCGGCGACATCGGCACCGCGTCGAGCGCCCAGGCGCGCTCGCGATCCGCCCCGGTGTAGCGATCTTCCTCCCGTGCGGCCGCGACCAGGGCGGGCACCGCCTCGGGCGCCCGGATCTTCGCCAGGGCGAAGGCCGCGCTGGCGCGGATCGCGGGCTCGGGGTCCTCGCGCAGGACCCTCGCCAGGGATCGGACCGCGCCGCGGGCGCGGGGCGTGGCGAGCGCCTCGCAGGCGGAGGCCCGCACCTCGGGGTTCGGATCCTGGAGGGCCGCCAGGTGGGAGAGGAGCGGGAACGATCCCTCCTCGGCGCGGAGGGGGAGCCCCCACAGGAGGAGCGCTGCCAGGAGCAGCCAGGCGGGTGTGCGCTCGACAGCGGTCACCTCGCCGCCTCCTCCGTCGCGGCGGGAGTCACCGCCCACACGCCGGCCAGCAGGCAGCAGCCGGCGGCGGTGAGGGGCGCCGCGACCGTGAAGGGCAGGAGCGCGATCGGCGGCTGGGGCAGGAAGGGGTCCGCCCAGGGGCGGGTGAGGGCGTAGGCGAAGGCGACCGCCGTCACCGCAGCGGCGGCGCCGCCGGCGGCGAGGAACAGGAGGCGGCGGCGCCAGCGGGGCATGGGACGAGGGGCGAGCGTGCGTCGCACCAGGCTGAACCAGGTGGTGAGCGCCAGGAGCAGGGCCGTGAGCTCGGGCCAGAAGGCGCGGGGCAGGACCCACCAGGGGGCCCGGCCGAGCTTCTGCAGGGTGTGGCCGAGGGTGTGCAGCGGACCGGCGTCGCCCGAGCGGAAGGCCTCGATCGCAGGCGGCAGCAGCGCCTCGATGGGGCTGGCCGACACGAGGATGAGGCGCGGGCGGGGCCCGTGGGAATAGTCGCAGCCGTCGGCGAGCAGATAGGCCCTCAGGGCTGCCTGGCGAACTCGGGGGCTGGCGTCGCCTGCGGCCAGGACGAGCCAGCGTTCGGCGTCGGGCACCGCCTGCTGTCCGAAGGGGCGGAGCGCGGTCAGGAGCGCGGAGGCCGCCGCCTCCCGCACCCGCTCCTGGGGGTGGGCGAGCGCCTGCTCGAACAGCGGGGGTGCGCACTCCAGCAGGGCCCAGGCGGCGAGCTCGCGCGGCCCGGTGGGCGAGGGCAACACCAGGCCCGGGCTGGGGAGCGCCGGGCCGGCGTGCCCTCCGGGCTTCCAGGGCCAGGGCTCGGCGAGGTCGGCCAGATCGTCGCGGTTCAGGAACGCCAGGAGGTGCGGACCTGCCTGCGCCGCCTTCGTGTACACCAGGGCGTAGGCCAGCGCGTGCTGCACCCGCGGGTCCTGCTCGGCGCGCAGCGCGGACAGCAGCGGGTCGAGGGAGCCGGCGGCGTCCCTCCAGCGAGCTGCCACACGCACCGCGGCGGTGCGGACCTCCGGGTCGTCGTCCTCCACGAGGAGTCGGCCCACGACGCCTGGGAGGTCGCCCGGCGTCTTCTCCAGGTGGCACAGGGCAGCGGCGCGCAGGGGAGCCGCCGTGTCCGCGAGCAGCGCGAGCGCTGCGGCTCGCGGGAGCGGAGGCCGAAGGGGCTGAGTCTGGCAGTCGCAGCGAAAGACCCGCAGCGCGGCGAGGCGCCGCTCGAGGGTCGGGTCACCTCGGACCACCTCCACCAGGCCGGCCGTTACGTCCGGATCCTCCCAGGCAGCCAGCGCGCGTCCCACGACCAGCTCCACCCGCCGATCGCGACTCACGAGGAGCTGGTCGACCACCTTCCGGACGCCCGACGGCCCCTCGGCGAGCACCTGGCGGACCCGCGCCGGGTCGTAGGCCCATGGCTCCTGCGCCG
>JAWLGW010001117.1:0-2718 GCA_041690735.1 Planctomycetota bacterium | reverse complement strand
GACGCCTCGGGCTCCACGATCCCGGGCGCGACGGCGCCCGGGGCCCCCTCCACCTGCAGGGACAAGTCGACGGTGCCGACCCGGAAGGCTCCCCCGTCCGCGAGCGTCACCACCCCGTCGACCGGCTGTTCGCCGACGAAGGTCCCCCCGCGGGACTTGAGGTCCTCGATGGTCACCGCGCCGTCGTCGCCGACCACCAGCACGGCGTGCTTGAAGCCGACGCCCTTGTCTCGCAGCTGGACGTCGGCGCCGCGGCCGGTCCCCACCTGGTACGTGCCCGGGGGGAGCTCGACCACCTCGCCTTCGCGCTTGCCGCTGAGGATGCTCAGTCGCGCCAGCACCGATCCCCCGGTGAGGGTGCCCCCTCACGTCCCTCGCGTCCGCTGCGTGGTTCGGTCGCCACGTCGCAAACGTCTACTACTACTGGACTAAGAGCTGTCTGGGCTTGTACCACAGCCGCCTCCGGGTGTCAACGGGACCCCCCCTCGCTCGCGGGCGCTCAGCGCCGCCGTCCGGGGGGGGCGGGCGGGGTGAGGTCGCTCAACACGACGCTGGTCCAGAACTTCCAGCGCTCGCCCTCGCGGCGGAACACGAACAGCTGCTCGAGCCGCCGAGGCGGCTCGGACCCGTCCAGGGCGTGGGTGCTCTGGACGCAACGGGCGTAGGCGTAGGGGCGGTCCTCGGCCACGAACCGATAGTCTTCCAGGGCGTACCGCAGGTCCCGCGCGCGGAACAGCTCCACCAGCGACCGCCGAATCTGCGCGTGCCCGGGGGCCTGCGGGTGGAACAGCGCCATGACCGCGTCGGGGTCCTCGCCGTTGAGCGCCTCGATCTGCGCCTCGAGGGCCCGCTTGACGTCGAGGCCCGCCGCGGCCGGGAGGTCGGCCGGCGGCCCCTCCTGCGCGGGGGCCGTCCCCCAGCCGAGCGCGAGCAGGAGCAGCGCCGCAGCCATGAGCGGCGGAAGGCTGGGGGAACGGCCCATGGGGTCACCTCCGAGTCGGATCCTACCTGTTGGTTTGCGGGGGGGCTTCGCCCCCCCACATTCCCCCAGGAACGCTCCGGCGGAGGTACGGGCTTCGCTCTGGGCTGCGAGAAACGGTGACTCGGTACGGACGCCCGCACCTCCTTGTCGCGCCACCTCACGCGGGTGCTCGCTCCGGGACGGTCCAACAGCCACGCCTCGCGACGACCCGCACCCGCGCGAGGTGCTCCGAGCCGCGGGGCATGGTGGGTCTGTCGCGGGGGGGTCGCCCCCGAGCCGCTGTCGCAAGACGCAGCCGCGGTAGCCCGAGAGATCGAACACGGAACGGCGCTTCCGCGAGCGCTCTCGGGGATCAGTCCGCGGGGCGGACCTTCCGGCGCCCGAGCCCGCCGTCCCCCGCCTCGGCCTCGACAGCGGCCGGCTCGGCGCGCCGCGGCAGCGTGATTCGGAAGGTCGCGCCCTGCCCCAGCCCCTCGCTCCGCACGACCACCCACCCCCCGTGCCGCTCCACCGCGCTGTACACCAGCGCCAGGCCCAGGCCCGTCCCCTCCCCCTCGCGGCGGGTGGTGAAGAACGGCTCGAACAGGCGGTCCTGATCGAGGGGGTCGATCCCGACGCCGGTGTCGGTCACCTCCACGAACACCTTCTCGCCGTCGTCCGCCTCGCCGACCCGCACCGTCACCTCGCCCCCCTGCTCCACGGCCGCCAGGGCGTTGAACAACAGGTTGAGGGTCGCCTCCTTGAGGGCGTCGGCGTCGCCCTGCACCGGCAGCTCGACCTCGGGCGCGGGGAAGTGGATCGGGTGCGCCTTGGCGCGCGGGTCGAGCCGCGCCAGCGAGACCGCGTCCCCCACCAGCTCGCCCAGGTCGGTGGGGTTCATGACCGTGGGCCGCGCCCGCGAGAAGTCGAGCAGGCGCCGCACCAGGCGCTTGAGCCGGTAGGCCTCGCTCTCGATCGTCTCCAGGTAATCAGGGAAGTCCTCGAAGGCCGGCACCCGCCGCAGCCGCTCGTCCTCGGCCCGGTCCCGCAGCCCCTCGGCCGCCCCGGCGATCACCGTGAGCGGGTTGCTGACCTCGTGGGCCACGCCGGCCGCCAGGCGGCCGATCGCCGCCAGTCGCCGCTCGCGCTCGAGGTCCTGCTCGCGCCGGTGCAGCTCCTCGGTGCGCTTGCGCACCTCGCCCTCCAGGCCGTCGTACACCTCCTGCAGGCGCTGGGTCATCTCGTTGAACGCCTGCCCCAGCTGCCCCAGCTCGTCGTCGCTCTGCACCGGCACCGAGGTGGCCAGGTTGCCGCGCCCCACCTCCCGGGCCGCCCGCAGCAGCCGCACGATCGGGCTGGCGGTCGCCCGCGCCAGGAGGATCGCCCCGATCAGGGTGAACACCACCGACAGGGTGAGCCCGCCCAGGGTCACCCAGGTCAGCACCTCGGCCCGGTCCACCACCGCCTTGGTGGCGAGGCGCGCCTCGTGCCCCACCGGCTCGATCAGCCCCTCCTCCCGCACCCGCACCAGCCGGGTGTAGGCCGGCTCGGCCGCGTCGAGCTCCCGGAAGCCCGCCCGCCCCGCCTCCAGCGCCAGGGCGTAGGCGCCGCCCGCGCCGCGATACGACACCACCGCGCTCTTGATCGCGGCGATCGCGGCCAGGGAGCTGGCGCTCTCGGTCAGCTTCTCCAGGCTGCGGCACAGGGCCAGCGAGCGGTCGGCGTGGCGCACCAGCAGCCGCCGGGCCCGCCCGGGC
>JAWLGW010001116.1:0-2718 GCA_041690735.1 Planctomycetota bacterium | reverse complement strand
GCCCTGGGCGCGCGCGGGGGCGCGCGGGCGAACCGGGCGCTCGACCTGGCCCTCGTCCTGTGGGCGGACCACGAGCTGAACGTGTCGGCCTTCGCGGCCCGGGTGGCGGCCTCGGCGGACGCCGACCCCTACTCCTGCGTGGCGGCCGGGCTGGGCGCCCTGTCGGGGCCCAAGCACGGCGGCGCCAGCGATCAGGTCGAGGCGCTGATCGCCGAGGCGGGGCGGCCCGAGCGGGTGGGGCGGGTCCTGCACGAGCGCGGCCGGCGGGGCGCGGCCCTGCCCGGGTTCGATCACCCGCTGTATCCGGAGGGCGACCCTCGCGCGCGCCCGCTGCTGGAGGTCGCCCGAGCGCTCGGGTCGCCGACCCGTCGCCTGGCGACGGCGCTGGCCCTGGTGGACGCGGTGGCCGATCGCAGCGGGCTGCAGCCGACGGTCGACACCGGCATGGTGGCCCTGGCGGCGGCGCTGGGGCTGGAGGCCGGCGCCGCGGCCGGGGTGATCGCCGTGGGGCGCTGCGCCGGGTGGGTGGCGCACATGCTGGAGCAGTACGAGGCGGGCTTCCTGATCCGGCCGCGGGCCCGCTACCGGGAGCGGTGAGGAACGGCGCGTGCTGAGGCCGACCTGCGCGGGCCGCACCGGCGCGCGGGAGGAGACGGCATGGGCACGAGGTCGAGCGTGCTGGCGGGCGCCGCCCTGGCGGCGGCGGTCGCGGCGGGGTGCAGCGGCCCCGACAGCGACGAGGAGCCGGCCTGGGCGAGCTTCCACGAACCTGGGGACGAGTCCCCAACGGCCGCGGTGGCTGCTGGGGCCGAGCGGGAGCGCCTGCCGCTCAGCGCCAAGCGCGCCCTCGGCACCAACCTGGGCAAGGTGGTCGACTGGAGCCCCGAGTGGGCCTTCGCCAACGCCTTCCGCGCCTCACGCCCCTGGATCTCGGGCGCTGCGGGCGGCGCCTGGGACGACGAGCGGCCCCTCGACCTCGACGCGCACGGCTGGGTGCGCTCGCTCCAGCCGGGGCAGGTGGCGCGGACGCTCCTGTTCTGGAAGCAGGAGGACGGCTACCCGAGCGGGGACTACACGGTGCTGTACGAGGGGAAGGGGCGCCTCGACTACTGGCACGGCGTGGACGACGTGGACCGCGGCGAGGGACGCGACGTGCTGGAGGTGGACGCCAGCGAGGGCGGGATCGGGATCAACCTGGTCGAGGTCGACCCCAGCGACCCGATCCGGAACATTCGGGTGCTCATGCCGGGGATCGACCCCCAGCAGGCGGACGGCTTCCACCCCTTGTTCCTGCAGCGCCTGGCCCCCTACGGCGTGATCCGGTTCATGGACTGGATGAAGACCAACGACGAGCCCCCGGGGCGGTGGTCCGAGCGGCCCACCGTCGAGGACGCCCGCTGGAGCGAGGAGGGTGTCCCGGTCGAGGTCATGGTGGCGCTGGCGAACCGCCTGCAGGCGGACCCCTGGTTCACGCTCCCCCACACGGCCGACGACGAGTACGTGCGCCGGTTCGCCGAGGTGGTGCGCGACCGACTGGCGCCGGGGCTAAAGGCCTACGTGGAGTATTCCAACGAGGTGTGGAACGGGCAGTTCCCCCAAGCCAAGTGGGTGCAGCGACAGGGGCAGGCCCTCGGCCTGGGCAAGAACGCCAAGGAGGCCGGGCGGCTGTTCTACGGGAACCGGGCGGTGGAGATCTTCCGGATCTTCGCGCAGGTGTTCGGCGACACCGATCGGCTGGTGCGGGTGCTCGGCGCTCAGGCGGCGGGCCCGCGGGGGACCGAGACGATCCTCTCCTGCGACGGCGCCACCCAGCACGCTGACGCCCTGGCGATCGCGCCCTACTTCGGGGGGCGGTTCGGCGGCCGCAAGGAGCGGGCCCGGGTGAAGGGCATGAGCGTGGAGGACCTGCTGGCGGTCCTCGAGCGAGAGGCGCTGCCGCGAGCGGAGGGCTACATGCGCGAGCACGCCGCGCTGGCGAAGGAGTGCGGCATGCGGCTGATCACCTACGAGGGCGGGCAGCACCTCGTGGTGCACGGCGGGAAGGACCCGGCGCTCGACGCGCTGTTCGACGCCGCCAACCGTCACCCGCGCATGGGCGCCCTGTACGCCCGCTACCTCGACGCCTGGAGCCGCCACGGCGAGCTGTTCGTGCACTACTCGAGCTGCACCAACTACACCCGCTCCGGCCGGTGGGGCGCGCTCGAGAGCCTGCTGCAGCCGCGGAAGGCGGCGCCCAAGTACGACGCCCTGTGCGACTACGTGGAGGGCGAGGCGAAGTAGCGCGGCGTCAGCGTCTCGAGCGCCGGACCAGGCGCAGCCCCCACACCGTGAAGCCGGCGCCCAGGGTCCCGAACAGCAGGGCCAGCAGCCTCAGCTGGGGGTACAGGACCCCCAGCGGCGCGAAGACCAGCAGGTTGCCCGCGCCGACCGCCGTGAGGAACCAGCCCTCCCGGATCCAGTCGGTGGAGCGCACCGGCAAGCTCATCCGGAGGCCTGCGGGGGGGCGCACCAGGGTCACCGGCGACAGCTTGGGCCGCGGAGGAGGCGCCTGCTCCTGCTCCGCGGCGGGTGGGGGCGAAGCGACGCCCACCTGGCGCTCGCCGCCGCAGGCGCTGCAGGCCCCGTGCTCGCTCCAGCAGGCGGCGTGGTGCCAGGCCATGCAGGCGTCGCAGGCCACCTTCTCCTCGGCGGCCCGCACGGTCTCTCGGCAGTAGGGGC
>JAWLGW010001115.1:0-2719 GCA_041690735.1 Planctomycetota bacterium | reverse complement strand
CGCCCGGCGGCGCGGTTCCACTCGGGGGAGAACAGCAGCGGCCCCGCGGCCGCGGCAGCGGTCGCGCCGTCGAGGTTGCCGGCGAAGTCGATCACCCGGTAGGTCTCGGGGAGCGCCAGGCTCCAGTCGGTGTGCAGCACCGGGATCGCCTCGTCGGCGGCCTCCCGCGCCAGCAGGGCGGGCGCGATCAGGCTGGCCTCGCCCACCAGCCCCCACACCTCGCCGCCGTGGGTGTAGGTGGCCACCACCTCGGTGAGCGCGTCGGCGCCCTTCTCGCCGGCGCCCGGCAGGGGGACGATCGCCACCCCGCTCCGGGCCGCAGGCTTGACGCCCTCCCCGTCCACCGTCACCGACCACAGGGTGGCGCCCTCGGGGAGGCGCAGGGCGAAGAACTGGTTGCTCAGGTTCTTGACCGAGAACCGGGCCTGGTGGCGGGCGGTCCCGTCGGGTCCGGCGCTGGTGGTGAGCTGCAGGCGCTCGGCGACGGCGGTCAGCACCGGGGCCGGGGCGTGGCGGCGGGCGGTCAGCACCACACCGTAGTCGCCGCTGACGTGCCGCCAGGCGAACAGGGGGCGCTCCCGGTCCCGCGCGCCGGCTCCTTCGCCGCTGGGCGCGAAGGGGTGCGCCGGCAGGTCGGTGGCCTCGATCGCCCGCAGCCCGTTCGCCTCGACCGTGAGCGCCACCGCGTCGGCGCTGAGGACGGCCACGGTGCCGCGCTCACGCGCGGCGCCCGCCACGGCGACCCGGGGCAGAGCGCCCTCGAGGTGCTCGCCCGCCTCGCCCAGCAGCGTGCTCAGCCGGACTCGCAGGGTGAGGGGGCCAGGCTGCGGGCGCTCGAACCGCAGCCGCCAGCGCTCGCGGCCGTCGGCGGCCCGCCCCAGGCGCTCGCGCTCCTCGCGCAGGTCGGCGCCCTCGATCCGGGCCCGCTCGCCCGCCTCGGGCGGCAGCAGGACCTCGAGGGCGGCCAGCGGGGCGCCCTCCACCTCGATCCGCAGGGCGACGTCGCTGGTGACCGTGCGCTCGGCGACCTCGTGCAGCGCGAACACCTCGGTGGAGAGGCGGGTCTCCTTGCGGCGGACGGCGATCGCGCCGCCGTAGCTCGCCTCCTCGATCCGGTAGCCCAGGACCAGGCCGGGCACCTCCAGGCCGGCCCGGGGGAGCTCGGCGGCGGGGATCGCCACCAGCCCCGCCAGGTCGCTGCCGGAGAGCTGCAGGGCGGCCTCGGGGGCGAAGCCGAGGTAGCCGCGGGTCCACACCGCCGGCGCGCCGCCGAACCGGGGCACCGGGACGCGTTGACCGGTCAGGCCGGACGGCACCTCGCGGGAGGCCTCCACGGTAATGAGCAGCGCGTCGCCGGGACGGAGGCCCTGCTCGAGCTCCACCGCCAGGGCGCGGCGACCGTCCTCGGCGACGCCGGCGCTCAGCTCGTGGGAGGGCTCGCGCCCCTGCGCGTCCCGGACGACGGTCCGGCCAGGGACGAACCCCTGCGGCAGCTCGGCCCGCACCCGATACACGCTGCCGGCCTCCACCCGGAACTGATACACCGCCAGGGCGCGCACCTCGCGCTCGCGCACCTCGAGGGCCGCCTTGACCAGGAGGGAGGCCCGGGGCTCGACCGGGCGGGCGCGCAGCTCGAGGACCGCGCCCTCGCCCCGACCGGTGCCGCGATAGGCCCGCAGCAGGGTCGCCCCCGCCAGCGCGTCGGGGCGGGCGGCGCCACCGTGTGCGCCCGCACCCAGGTCGGCCCGCTCGAGCCCGGCGGTCCGCCCGAAGCGCACCGACACCTCGGGGTCGGCGGCCACCGTGAAGGCGCCGGCGGCCCGGTCGGCGTCGACGAACCGCAGGGGGCGCAGCGCGACCGCCGCGCCCTGCTCGCCGCCCTCTCCGGTGACCAGGTCGGCGACGAGGCGGAGGGTGAGGCGGCCGCGGCGGGGGGCGGTCAGCCGCACGGCCACCCGGTCGCCGCGCTGCACGTAGCTCTCGTCACCGGGCGACAGCTCGAGGGAGCGCACCACGAACCCGGCGGGGAGCTCGACCTCGAAGCCGTCCGCCGGGGCGCGCTCGACCTCGAGGGTCGCCTCGGCGGTGAGCGTCACCACGCCCGCCCGCACCCGGAACAGGCCGTGCGCGTCGGCGGCGAGGTAAGGGTCCGCCAGCTCGCTGCGGCGGCGCGGTCGCCACTGGAGCCGCACCGTGTCCTGCTCGCCCGACGCAGCGCCGCCGAAGGCGGCGCGCAGCACGGTCACGCCGTCGGCGTCGCGCGCCTCGCTCCAGGCCGCGGTCGGGGCGACCGGCTCGTGCTGCCCCGGGACCTCGAGGGCCAGCTGGCCCGCGGCGGCGCGGGGCACGCGCACCGCGAGGCTGCCCGACCCGGGCTCGTCGCCTGCCTCGACGCGGGCCCAGGTGCGCCAGCGGACCTGGCGGGCGCCGCGTGCGCCCTCGTCGGGGGCGAGCCCGGCGAGGAGGACCTCGGGGCCGCGGCGGGTGACCACCACCCGGGCCGGGTCGCCGGTGCCGAGCCACACCCCCACCAGCCCCGCCTCGGAGAGGGGCAGCGGCAGCCGGACCACGCCGGGGCTCAGCACCGCCACGTCGGCGGTGAGCTCGAGCTCGGCCACGCCCTCGGCGCCCAGGACGCCCCGCACGCGCAGGCGCTCGACGGCGGCGCCCAGGGGAGGGCGAGGCGGCGGCGGCGGCGCGGGCGCCTCGCCGGCGGCGC
>JAWLGW010001114.1:0-2719 GCA_041690735.1 Planctomycetota bacterium | reverse complement strand
CGCGCCAGCGCCAGCGCCAGGTCGAGGGCGCCCGGCTCCTCGGGGTTGGGGAAGGCGACGGTCGGGAAGGCGCCGTCGGGCTCGGCCTGCTCGGCCACCACGTGCAGGTTGGCGAAGCCGGCCTGCGTGAGGGCGCTGCGGACCAGAGGCAGGCCCACCCCGTGCATGGCGGTGTAGACCAGCGAGAGGGAGCGGTCCCCGTCGCTCCGCCGGGACAGGCCGGCGATCGCGGTCAGGTACTTCGCCTCCAGCGCCTCGCCGATCGGGCGCAGCAGGCCCCTGGCTTGCGCCTCCGCGAGCGGCAGGCGGTCCACCGCGTCCGCGGGCGGGGCCCGGTCGATCGCCGCGGCGATCGCCTCGTCCACCGGCGGCACGATCTGGGCGCCGTTCCCCCAGTAGGCCTTGTAGCCGTTGTAATCGGGGGGGTTGTGGCTGGCGGTGACCACGATCCCCGCCGCGGCCCCCAGCTCGGTGACCGCGAAGGCGACGAAGGGGGTGGGAGTCACGGTGTCCGACAGGTGGACCACGACCCCCTGCGCCGCCAGGACCTCGGCCGCCGCCTCGGCGAAGGCGCGGCTCTTGCGCCGGCCGTCGTAGCCGATCACCACCCCCCGCTGGGCGTGGGCCGGGTCCTCGGCCAGCAGCGTCGTCACCAGCCCGTGGGTGGCGCGCACCACCACCGCCACGTTCATGCGGCTCTCGCCGGCGCCGATCAGGCCGCGCAGGCCGGCGGTGCCGAACTGGAGCGGCCCGGCGAACCGCTCGGTCAGCTCGGCCGCGTCGCCGGCGTCGATCAGGGCGCTCAGCTCGGCGCGGGTCTCGGGGTCGGGGTCGTGGGCCAGCCAGTCCTGGGCCCGCTGCAGGAGGTCGGTCATGCAAGTGCTCGTGCTCTGAATCCGAAGGTGGCGCAGAGCGTAGCCGCTGAGCGCGAGGGAGAACAGGTCCTCCGGGGGCAACGCTACCGCGAGGCGGCGCAGTAGGAGCGACAGCCACCTCCCTCACCAAGGAGGTGCCGGAGCCGGAGCCGACGCCTACCTCCAAAGGGGCAGAGAGCAGCGATCTCCAGCGGATCAGCGTTCTCCTCACACGAGCTCTCTGCCCCTTTGGAGTATCTAGAGAGACGGAGGACGGCGCCGCAGCGTCGCAGGTCGCGTCGTCGGCAAGCGGCATCCCTCACACCGGCGACGATGCGGTGTCGTCCTCCTTCTCTCTAGCGGACGTCGATCGTGTGGCCCTGGTCGTCGTCCCCCCACCGATCGGTGCCGTGCGACTGGGGCGAGCCCACGTACAGGTCGAAGGGGCCCACCGTCACGACCTGCCCCAGGCCGAGGGGCTCCCACTCGGGGCCCACGTCGCGCCCGCCCACGAAGGTGCCGTTGGCGCTGCCGAGGTCGCGCACGAACAGGCCCTCGGGGGTGCGCTTGATCTCGGCGTGGCGTCGCGACACGCGCCCGTCCACCAGCACCACGTCGGCGTTCTCGGCCTTGCGGCCCAGCACGACGCTGACCCCCATGTCGAGGGGGGTGGGGTCGCGGTCGCCGCACACCAGCAGCAGCTCGTCGCCAGCGTCCTTGGGGTCGACGATGGCCTTGAACCGCTTGTGGGTGGGCCGGTCCTGTGCGTCTGCGCCCTTGGTGGAGAGGGTGCCGTGCTGGATCGTCCCCCCCAGCAGGTCGGTCTCGCCATCTTCGGTCGCCGCGACCGGCGCGCTGGTGTCGAGGTGCTCGAGGCGACGCCAGAAGGTGTCCCGCTCCAGGAACTCGAAGTTGGTCTCGGGGCCGAAGCTGATGCCCGAACCGTCGGGCAGCCGCGCCGGCACGTGGGGCTCGAGCTGCGTCCCGCCGACGAACGTGCCGTTGGTCGAGCCGAGGTCGACCAGCGCCCAGGGCTGGTCGTCGCTGGACGGCGGCCGCAGCTCGGCGTGCTTGGTCGACACCAGCCGGTCGCGGATCGGCAGGTGGCAGCGGGTCCCGCGGCCGATCGAGAGGGCGTGCCCCCGGGTGCCGCGGACCAGCAGCACGCGGCGGGCGCCGGGGTCCGCCAGCAGCTCGGGCTTCTCGAGGAGGAAGGGGTGGTCGAAGCGGGTCTTGAACTCCTCCTCGCTGAGGCCGCCGAACAGGCTCAGGAACTCGTCCAGCTTCATCCCCGGCTCCGCTCCCCGGCCGCCAGGCTACCGCGGCAGGTGTAGCCGCGAAACGCCGATCGCGCTCCCAGGCGACCCTCAGTCGCCACTCAGCGAAACCCCTATAGAGCGCCCGAGCGCGCCGCGTCTGCGTAGTGGCGGTGCAGCAGCGCGGTCACCTCCGCCATGCAGGGCTCAGGGCTGTAGCCCAGATCGCGCCGGGCGGCGCCGATGTCGAACCAGTGCGACGTCCCCAGCTGGGTGGCGACGAACCGCGTCATGGGCGGCTCGCCCCCCCGGCAGGTCACCCGCCAGGCTGCCTCCAGGGCAGCGCCCGCGCTGTAGGCGGTCCGCAGCGACACCCGCCCCTCGAGCGGCGGGATGCCCACGGCCGCCAGCAGCTCGTTCAGCCAGGGCCACAGGTCGACCGGCTCGCCCTGGGTGATGAAGTAGGCCTTGCCCGCCGGCGGCGCGCCCGGCGCCAGGCGGTCCTGCGCCAGCAGGTGCGCCCGGGCGGCGCTCTCGACGTAGGTCACGTCCACCCGGCTGCGGCCGTCGCCCACCACCTTGAGCTTGCCCTGGCGGGCGCGGGCGAAC
>JAWLGW010001113.1:0-2722 GCA_041690735.1 Planctomycetota bacterium | reverse complement strand
GTCGACCACGAGCGCGACCACGAGCGCGAGCGCGAGGGGGGCAACGTCACGGACGACCCCGCGGGACCAAACCAGCCGCGAGGAGTCGTTCCTGGACCCCTCTTGGTCACGGCGGCCCCGGCGGGGGGGACCACTCCTCCCACACCGTGCCCAGGAGCGGGACGGGCTCCACCGGCGTGAGCCCCAGCTGGACCCACGGCGGCGCCTGGAAGCGGTGGGCCGGCACCACGAACACCCGCGCTCCGCTGGGATCGCGGCCCGCCGGCCAGCAGGGCGCGTCGGCGGCGGCGGGGTCGTGCGGCGGTCGGCGGCGTGCCCGGCACACCACGCGCCAGCCGGGAGGCACGTCGAGGTCGGGGATCGCGTACAGCCGGAAGCCGAGCGGCTCCTCCTGCGCGCCGACCGCCAGGGACAGGCGCGGGAGCGGGGCTCGGGCGCGCGGGTCCTGGGGCGGGGGGCTCTCCTCGATCACCTCCATCAGCCGCTCGCGCAGCGGCGCCCGCGGCAGCGTCGCCGCCGACAGGACCGCCTCCCAGGCGACCTCGCTGCCGACCGGCCCGCGGGGCGGAGCGGCGGGCGCGGCGGCCAGCGCGGCCAACAGCCTCGGGATCGCCGCCTCGCCGCGCAGCCGCACCGCCGCCGCGACCAAGGCCTCTCCCAGCGCCGGGACGAGCGCCTGGCCGCGGGCGCCCGCCAGGCGACCGTCGAACACCTCGCGGAGGGCGATCGGCCGCCGGGCGTGGACCAGCGCCACCTGAAACCGCGACCAGGCCGGGTCGAGGCCGCTGGCGCGCAGCGCCACGTGACGGCACAGGCCCTCGCCGACGACCTCCCCGGCGGGCCCCCAGGCCGAGAGCCGGCGGCCGCCGGCGGTCTGCTGCAGCAGCGCGCGGGCGCTCTCGACCGCCAGGGCGAAGGCCGACGCTTCGGGCCGCAGCAAGCGGATCGCCGTCCGCCGCTCCTCCGCGCGAGGTGGACCGGTGACGAGCCGGACGCTCGGTCGGTTCGGCAGGTCCGGCGCCACGCCCAGCGCGGCCGCGACGGCGTCGTGGACGCGGTCCGCCCGCTCGATCAGGGGCCGGGCGCGCTCGATGTGCACGAGGTCGACCTCGAACACGAACCGCTCCGTCCACGAGGTCGCGCGCGGCCCTTCGCGTCGCTCCCCCGTCGCCGGCGCGGCCAGCGCTGCCAGCGGCAGGCCCACCGCCAGCAGACCGAGGAAGGCGGGACTCCAGGTTCGGCGCCCCACGCGCCGCCGCCCCGCCCCGCTGGCGCGGGGCGCCCGACGGGGGCGGGCGCGCAGCAGCGCTCCGATCAGCGCGGCGGCCCCCAGCAGCGCCGCCGAGCCCGCAGGGTCGGGCCGCACGACCCCCCACGGGTCCCACTCCAGCGCGACCGGCGGCCCGGCCACGCTCGCCGCACGGCTCGCCAGCAGCAGCCCGCCGGCCACGATCCAGGACCCGCGACCGAGCGGGGCCAGCGCCAGCCCGACGGCCCCCCAGCCCATGGCCGACAGCGCCTCTCCGCCCAGCAGCGGCAGCACGACGTCCCGGCCCAGGCCCGGCGCCCAGCTGACCCAGGCCTGCGCGGCGGCGTGCCCGCCGTGGCGGGCCAGCGGCGCCGCCAGCGCTACCCCCAGCAGGGCGAGCGCCCGCGCCGCCCACAGCCGGCGGCCGCTCACCGGGAGCAGCGCCTGGACGCTGCGGTCCGCGCCCTCGGCGCGGGTCGCGCCCTCGGCGGCGAGCAGCAGCAGGCAAGCCGTCGCGATCCCCAGCAGGTCGGCCCCCGCGGGGTCGCTGGCGACGCGCGCCGGCAGGTAGGTCCCGCCGGGGAGGTCGCGCCCCAGGGCCGCCAGGAGCCGCGCGGCCGCCGCCGGTCCCAGGAGGCCGAGCGCCGCCGCGGCGGCCAGGTACGGCAGCGAGGCGCGGACCTCCAGGCGGAGCCAGGCCTTCACGGGCCCTCCAGCAGGCGCCAGCCCGTGACCACGTCGCACTCCAGCGCGGGGACGAAGCGCGCCAGCGCAGCGGCCACCGATTGCCCGGCGCGGTAGCGCCGCCGCGCCCGCCGGAGCACCCCGTCGGCCGGCGCCTCCTCCCGCCACACCTCACGGGGCGGGGCGCCCGACCCGGGGACGCCGTGCAGCACGACCACCCGCTCGACGCCCCCCCGCCCGGAGCTCGCCCGGAACCACAGGCGCGCGTCACGCCCCCTCGGCTCCAGCCCCAGCTCACCTGCGGGGACCTCGGGCAGGGCGGCGAGCAGGGGCGCGTGACGCTGGCGGAGCGCCTCCCCGGCGGCGGCGAGGCGCTCGCCGACCTGCGCCGCGGGCGCGCCGGCGACCTCCGCCACTGCCGCGGTGAAGGCCGCTGCGCCGGCGCCGAGCGCGCCGAACGGCCGGGAGCGGGTGGCCCAGGCCCGCCGGGCCAGCGCCCAGGCGGCCCCTGGGCGCGCGGCGTCGAGGCGCTCCAGCGTCCACTCGGCCAGGGCCTGCGCGATCGGTCGCCCGAGGAGGGCTCGCACCTCGGACCAGCGCGGCAGGGTGTCCGGGCCGAGCGGCCGCCCGGAGCGCGCCAGCGCCTCGACGCCCCACGCCGCCCGCCGGTCGCGCAGCGCTCGCCAGCGGGACGTCTGTGTGGGCGTCAGCCCGGGCGCCGTCGCCGCGGCATGGCCGGGCAAGCCGTCGAGGAGCAGCGGCCAGCCGCCGGCGCTCAGCCGCCCCGCG
>JAWLGW010001112.1:0-2722 GCA_041690735.1 Planctomycetota bacterium | reverse complement strand
GGCCCCGTGAGCAGGCGACGGATCGCCACGAGCGCGCCTCCGGCCGGGAGCCCCGGCCACCAAGGGGAGCCACGGTACGGACCCCCTCCGACAACCGGCCGCTCCCCGTCGGTTGCGTGGGTTAGGTTTGGGGATCGGAGGGCTCGTGGCCGAGGCGAACAGCCGCACCAAGAAGAAGCGCAGCCGCAAGGCGACCCGGGCCAAGAAGACCCGGAGCAAGGCGGGCGCCGCCGCGGCGCCCGCCCCGGCGGCCGGCGTGTGCCCCATTACCGGGCTGCCGCAAGGCGCCGCGGCCTGGGCGGCCTGGGAGGAGGTGATCGCCGGGTGCGCGACCGCGGGGCGGCCCTGCGTGCTGGCGCTCCTCGACCTCGACGACTTCCACGGCCTGGCGGCGGACCTCGGCCCCGACCGGGCCCAGGCGCTCCTGGCCGAGACGGCCCGGCGTCTGGGCGAGGCCCTGGGCGAGGACGCCCAGACGGCGCACCTGGGCCGCCTGGCCGGCGACCAGTTCGGGGTCGCGCTGAAGGACGTGGAGGTCGAGGAGGCCCTGGGCCGCTTGGAGGGGGTGCGGCGCCAGGTGGGCGCGGCGGCCTTCAAGCTGGGCAGGGGGGTGCGTCGTCGGCAGGTCGATGCGACGATCAGCGTCGGTCTGGCCGGGCTGCACCGGGACGCGACCACGCCCCGCGAGCTGCTCGACCAGGCCCAGGCCGCGCTGTGGCGCGCGAAGTCGCTGGGGGGGAACCGCAGCGGCCTCGCCGACAAGGACCGCATGGTGCTCAAGACGAGCTACTACCCGCAGCCCCAGCTCGACCAGCTCAAGCGGCTGGCGAAGCGCCTCGACGTGAAGGAGTCGGTGCTCCTGCGCGAGGCGCTGGGCGACCTGTTCCTGAAGTACAAGGACCGCCCGAGCACCTAGCGCGCGGGGGAGGGACGACGTGGACAAGCCCTACACCAGCATGATGGATCAGATCTGCCGCAGCAGCGGCTGGGTCCTCGGCTACGACAAGGGAGAGATGGTCCTGGGGGTGCCCACCCAGGAGGGCGGCCAGCAGGCGGTCGTGGTCACCGACTTCCAGGACGGCACCGGGCAGCTCGCCCTGCGCCTGTGGTCGCCGGTGTGCCCCGCCGACAAGCTCCCCGCCGACCAGGCGCTGGGGATCAACTGGCAGCTCCCCCACGGCAGCCTGGCCCTCAACGAGGGCCAGGTGGTGCTCACCGCCACCCGGATCCTCAACCTCACCAACCAGACCGACCTGACCAACCTGATCAGCATCATCAGCTACTACGCCGCCTTCTACGGGAAGCACTACGGCGGCCAGTAGCCCCCACACCGCCCCCAATCCCGCGCTTGCACCCCCGGCGCTCGCGACTACAATCGGGGGCCGATCCAAGGGGATGTAGCTCAGCTGGGAGAGCGATACGTTCGCAACGTATAGGTCAGGGGTTCGAGTC
Source organism: Planctomycetota bacterium (assembly GCA_041690735.1). Lineage (GTDB taxonomy): Bacteria > Planctomycetota > J058 > J058 > J058 > JAWLGW01. The sequence goes on along the minus strand of JAWLGW010001112.1, from coordinate 1,270 downwards.
CCCTCATCTCCAACACGACGAGCGCCCGCAGCCGAAGAGGTTGCGGGCGCTTTGCTTTGGTAGGGCTCGGCGCTCAGTCTCAGGGCCCTCTCGTCCTCGGACGCAGCGGGAGCGTTCTAATGGCTGGCGCCGAGGACCTCGCTGACCTTCGCGAGGAGCACCTGGGGCGAGAGGGGCTTCTCGAGGAACTCGACGCCCGGTCCGAGCAGCCCCAGGCGGCCGATGTCGGCGGCGTAGCCTGAAACGTAGAGCACCCGCAGGGCGGCGTCGCGCCGCTGGAGCGTCCTGGCCAGGCAGGGACCGCCGAGCTCCGGGACGACGACATCCGTGAGGAGCAGGTCGATCTGGCCGGCGTGCTCCTCGTAGAGCGCCAGGGCTCCCGCGGTGTCGGCGGCGGAGAGGACCCGGTGCCCCTCGGCCTCGAGCACCCCGCGGAGCAGCTGGCGCAGGTCTGGCTCGTCGTCGACCACGAGCACGGTCGCCGCGTCCCGGGAGCGGGTCTCCGGAGGTGGCGGGGCTTGCGCGGTCTCGGTCGCCGCTTCGTTCGCCTGGGGCAGGTAGACCTTGAAGGTCGTCCCCCGGCCGGGCTCGCTGTCGACCCCGATGTGTCCGCCGCTCTGTCGGACGATGCCGTAGACGATGGCGAGCCCCAGCCCCGTCCCCTTGCCCCGCTCCTTGGTGGTGTAGAAGGGCTCGAAGAGGCGGGCTCGGGTGTGGGCCTCCATACCCTCCCCGGTGTCCGTCACGGCGAGCATCACGTGGGGGCCGGTCTGAGCGTCGAGGTGGCTCCGCGCGTAGGCCTCGTCGAGGTCGACGCTCGCCGTCTCGAAGGTGAGCGTCCCCCCGCGCGGCATCGCGTCACGTGAGTTGACGGCGAGGTTCATGAAGATCTGCTGGAGCTGTCCCGGGTCGGCCTCGACCTTCCCCGCCTCCGGATCGAGGGCGAACACCAGCGCGACCTGCTCTCCTATCAGGCTCCGCAACAGGTCGCCCGCGTCGCGCAGCTGCTGGTTGAGGTCCAGCACCTCGGGGCGGAGGACCTGCCCGCGGCTGACGGCCAGCAGGCGGCCGGTGAGCAGGCGGGCGCGCTCCCCCGCCTCGTGGATGTGCGTCACCGTGAGCTTGGTCTCCTCGGGGAGCGGGTCGCGCAGGAGCAGCTCGCTGTAGCCGAGGATCACCGAGAGCATGTTGTTGAAGTCGTGGGCGACGCCGCCGGCGACCCGGCCGATGGCTTCCAGCTTCTGCGCCTGCGCCAGCAGCTGCTCGCTCG
>JAWLGW010001111.1:0-2726 GCA_041690735.1 Planctomycetota bacterium | reverse complement strand
GGCTCGCTCGCTCCTTGGCGCGGCTGTCGCTGGGGCGGGGGCCGCCTTGGGTCGCGCTCGTAGTCGGGGCTCGCTCGCTCCTCGGCGCGGCTGTCGCTGAGGCGGGAGCGCCTTGGCTCGGCTTGGCTCAGAGCAGCTTCTTGAGCTGGTCCAGGGTGCACACCCGGAGGGCGGGGGTCCAGCGGGTTCGGCCGACGCGGTCGTTGCCCCGAAAGAGGGTGCCGCGGAAGACCACGTCGTAGGGCTCGCCGCCCGGGACCGGGAGGCCGTGCGGGAGGGGGACCTCGGTGTCCGTGTAGCGACGCTCGACGTCGTCGGCGGTCGTGATCTTGGTGTGCAGCGTATCGATCGTGTCCTCTAGCAGCCCCGGACGGAACACCTCCAGGCGCAGATCCCGGTGCTGGGCGCGTGAGGTGCGCACGACCAGCTGCAGCTTCCCGCCCTCGTTCTTGAGGTACTGCTGCGTCCCGCGGAAGAGTCGCCGGGGGCCGGGCTGGGCCAGCCAGGCCGCCCGCTCGCTGGTGGACAGGCCGTCGGGGAGGAGGGGGATCTCGCGGAACCAGGACGCCGCCTCGTGCTGCCACAGCTCGGCGTCGGTGGGGAAGTTCTCGATGACGTTCTTGATGGTGTAGGCGGCGGGATCGGAGGCCGAGACGCCCCAGGGGGAGCGCTCCAGCCAGTCGATCACCGGCGGGTCGATGAAGTACATGTACAGACCCGCGGCCAGGATCCCCAGCAGCAGGCCCGCCAGCCCCAGGAACGAGGAGGACATGATGAAGCCGACCATGCTGGTCGCGCCCGCGGCGACGGCGACCAGGTTCGCCAGCGCCACGTCGTACTGGGCGCTGTCGATGCTGTCCGAGCAGGCGCAGGCGTTCGCCACGGCGGTGAGCAAGGCCCCCACCGCGCCGGCCGCCTGAGAGCCGGCGACGATCCACTTGTCCCGGGCGACGCCTCGGTAGCGCATCAGGAGGTCGAAGGCATCCTTGCTCAGGTTGGTCAGGTCGGCGGCGGCGGTCAGCAGCGACTTCGCGTCGACCTGACGCAGGTCCTGCGTGATGTGGCTCACGGCGAGGCCGAGCGCCACGATGTTGAGGAAGCCGCTGAAGGTCGCCTCGCCGTACCCCGGCAGCTCGTCGACGCGGTCGACGCCGTGGAAGATGTTCTGGATGTCCTTCCGGGTCGGGAGTCGCTGCCGGAGCCGGATCACCTCGACCAGCTTGCCGCTGCGGCTGGCGAACAGCTTCGCCTGGGTCAGGAGCCGCTGGCGCAGGCCGAGGCCCTTGAACTGCTCGCTCACGAACGTGAGGTAGGTCCGGAGCTGCGGGTCCTGCTCGTACTCCTCGGGCCTCCGCAGCTGGTCCTTCTCGATGAGCGCCTGGACCCGATCGCAGATCGGGATCGCGCACTGCAGCATGAAGGCCTGCGACAGGGTGCTGTTCGGTAGCTGGCCTATGAGCCGCCAGAGCTCCGCGTAGCCGGGGTGCTTGACCGGCGGCGGGTTCGGCAGCATGGGGTCCGGCGTCACCTGCGAGGGGGTAACGATCTCCCGCAGCAGGGCGCGGCCGGCGACCGACTTGTCGAGGTCGAGCGTCAAGCCCATGAGGACCGTGGTGAGGTTCCGCGGCCCCACGGGCGCGTCGTCGAGGTGCCCGTAGCCCGGGAAGGCGAGGTGGGGCTCGAGCTCCTTCACCATGTACCGGGTGAGCTCCTCCCCGAGCCTGTCCACCTCGGCCCGAGCCCTGGCGATCTGGACCTCCAGCCCCTCGTTCCGCGGGCCCCCGCCGCGGATGTACTCGTACAGGTAGGTGTCCCTCCAGCTGGTGGCGCCCGCCTTGACGGGGCTGCCCTGGTGGGAGGCGTCCATGAGCGCGCCCCAGATGTCGCTCGAGGTCATGCCCATGGGGCGCTCCTCGAGGCTGTCCAGCCCCTTGGCGACCCCCTCCACGAAGTGGGCCGCCCTGAGGTGGGGCTCCCAGCCGACCAGCAGCTCCTCCCAGCGGACGACCGCCGCCGTGTAGTTGCGGTGCATTCGCTGGGCCACCGCGACGGGGCAGTGCTCCCCCAGCCTGCAGAAGGTGTAGTCGCGGCCCGGCTCCTGGCCGACCGAGAACCGCAGGTGCTTGCGCTTCCCCTCCTGGCCCCGGGCGTTCACCAGCGACAGGCTCAGGGTGTAGTCGCCCATGTCGACGGGCAGCGCGTGCTGCATGAGGCGGCTGCCGGCGTCCTGCTCGTGCGCCGGCGGGACCGGCTGCCCGTCGCCGATCGCCGGCCGGACCTCCTCCTGGAGCAGCTGCTCCCCCTGGTCGCCGTCGCCGCGGAACAGGCGCATGACCAGCCCGTTCTTGCGGTGGCTCCCCTCGAGCTGCCAGTGGAGCCTCGGACGTGACTGCGCGAGCAGGAAGGGACGGTCGCTGTCCCGCAGCGGCTCGTCGCTGTGCTCGGGGGTGATCCAGAAGTCGGCGATCGCGGGCAAGGGGTACCCCTCGCGCAGGCGGATCGTGGCGCAGCTCAGCTCGCCCCCCGCGTCGTCCACCAGGGCGAGGTCGACCTCGTAGAAGGTGTGGTACTGCTTCTTCCCCTCGTGGACGGGGTAATCGGCGTCGTAGCTGCCGGCGAAGCCGTCCCCATAGCCCGTCACGTCCACCGGCGGCAGGGGGTCGTTGACCTGCCGCTGGACGAACAGCATGAGCCGCAGGTCTCGGGGCCCGGCCACCTGCCAGGAG
>JAWLGW010001110.1:0-2731 GCA_041690735.1 Planctomycetota bacterium | reverse complement strand
CGCAGCCGATAGTACAGGTCCTGCCGGAAGCGGCCGGCGGCGACCTCCGCCTCGAGGTCGCGGTGCGTCGCGCCCACGAACCGCACGTCCACCTGGATCGGCCGGGTGCCCCCCACCCGCAGGAAGGTGCGCTCCTGCAGCAGGCGCAGCAGCTTGCCCTGCACGGGCAGCGGCAGCTCGCCCACCTCGTCGAGGAACAGCGTCCCGCCGTCCGCCGCCCGCACCTTGCCGTCGGCCGCCCGGTCGGCGCCGGTGAACGCGCCGCGCTCGTGGCCGAACAGCTCGTTCTCGATCAGGCCCTCGGGCAGCGCGGCGCAGTCGACCTTGACGAACGGCCCCTCCTGGCGGGGGGAGTTGAAGTGGACGGCGCGGGCGATCGCCTCCTTGCCGGCGCCGCTCTCGCCGCGCACCAGGACCGTGGCGTCGGTGCGCGCGGCGCGCGCGGTGCGGTCGAACACCTGCTGCATGGCGGGCGAGTCACCCACGATCCGGTTGAAGCGGAAGGCGAGGGGCAGCCCCTGCCCGGGGGCCAGCTGGGAGCCCAGGCTGGTGCGCTGCAGCAGGTCCGCCACCTGCTCGGCCAGGCGGTCGAGGCGGCGCTCGTCCTCGTCGCCGAAGGTGCCCCCGCGCGCCTTGTTGAGCAGCTGCAGCACCGCGATCACGTCGCCGCGCTCCGGATCCCGCACCGGCGTCACCAGCATGCTGCGGGTGGAGTAGCCCGTCTGCTCGTCGATGCGCGGGGCGAAGCGGGGGTCGGGCGTGCCGTGGGGGACGTTGACCCGCTCGCCGCTGCTGGCGACCCACCCGGCCACGCCTTCGCCCACCCGCAGCCGGATCTCGGGCAGCTCGGGGAGGTGGGCCACCCGGCTCACCAGCTCGCCGCGGGCCTGGTCGACCAGGTACAGGGTCCCCCGGTCGGCCTCGAGGCGGCGGGTCACCTCGTCGATCGCCGCCTGCAGGAGCGCGTCGAGCTCGACCGGTCGGTCGGGCTGGTGCTCGCGCAGGGTCGACAGGCGTTCGGTCGAGGGCATGGGGTGGCGCCGGCTCCCTCCGCCCCACGGCGGCGCGCCCAGGGCGGACAGAGGGTACTCGCTCGTCGGCGCGCCGGTCAAAGCGTAACCACCAGGCCCTGCCGGGCCGCGAACGCCTCCGGGAACCGCTCGCGCGCCAGGGCCTCGATCTCCTGCACCCCCTCGTCGTCGCGGGCCGGGTCGTGGTGGAACAGGGCCAGCCGCCGTGCGCCCGCCTGCTGCGCCGCGGCCACGGCCTCGAGCCAGGTGGAGTGGCCCCAGCCGCGGCGCGAGGGCCCCCGCTGCCCGTCGTACTCGGCCCAGTGGTACTGGGCGTCGTGGATCAGCAGCTCGACCCCCTCGGCCGCCTCCACCAGGCGCGGGTCGACCTGGCCCCCGTGCTCCACGTCGGTCGCGTAGACCATGCTCCGCCCGTCGGCTTCGATGCGGAAGGCGGCGACCCCGTTGGGGTGGGGCTGGTCGATCGGGCGAACGGTGAAGGGGCCCGCCTCGAACGGCTCCGCCGGCTCGAGGTCCACGAAGGCCTTGACCCCGCGGAGCAGGTCGAGCCCGACCGGGAAGGTGGGCGGCTCCATCTGCCGCTCCAGCGACGCGCGCAGGCCCGACTCGCGCCGGACGGCGGCGAAGGTCAGCTGGCTGTCGGGATGGAAGGCCGGGCCGAAGAACGGCACGCCCTGGATGTGATCCCAGTGGAAGTGGGAGAACAGGACCGTCGCCTCCAGCGGCTGCCAGCCCACCTGCTGACCCAGCGCCCTCAGGCCGGTGCCGCCGTCCAGGATCAGGCGATACCCCTCGTGCTCGACCTCCACGCAGGGGGTGTCGCCCCCGCTCCACGCGTACCGCTCTCCGCTGACCGGCACGCTGCCGCGCGCGCCCCAGAACCTCACCTGCATGGTCGCCTCCCTTCGTGCGGGAGGCGCCTATTCAAAGGGAGCACCGCGGAGGCGCGGACCGAGGTTGAAGAGGTTACGGCGCACAGTGCGCCGGGGTGCGCCAATGTGGATCAGCCAGAGTGCTTCATAGCGGAGCGACTGGCCGGAGCGCGTGCAGGAGGACGGCGGTCGCGGCGGCCACGTTGAGGCTGTCGACCTCGGGGGCCATGGCGATGGTGACGGCGCGGTCGGCCTGCTCGAGCAGGCGGGGCGAGAGGCCGCGTCCCTCGTGGCCGACGAGGAGCAGTCGGGTGCGCGCCGTCGCCGGCAGCGCGTCGACCCGCTCCGCCTCACCGCGGGCCACGGCGGCGATCACCTCGACCCCCGCCCGGGCCTTGGCCTCAGCCACGGCGGCGACGAGGTCGTCGGGGGCCGCGATCGGCAGCAGGAAGCCGTGTCCCATGGCCGCGCGCACCGCCCGCGGCGTGAACGGGTCGGCGCCGCGCCGGTCGAGGAGGAGCAGCGAGACGCCGAAGGCGCGGCAGCAGCGGGCGAGCGCTCCCACGTTGGCCGGATCGGCGAGGGCCTCGGCGGCCACCACCAGCCCTCCCGAGGCCCGCACCAGGTCCCAGGGTACGGTCGACAGGTCGGGCCGGCGGGCGGCGACGACGCATCCCCGGTGGAGGTCGTACCCCACCACCTCGCGCAGGAGGTCCCGCTCGCACACCAGCAGCGGCGCGCCGGCCGGCCACCAGGCGCTGACCCGCTCGACCCGCGCCGGCGCCACCAGACCCACGGCCACCTCGAGGCCGCCCTCCACCAGGCGCG
>JAWLGW010001109.1:0-2734 GCA_041690735.1 Planctomycetota bacterium | reverse complement strand
CGGGGGCGCTCACGGATCGACAGGGTGACTCACGCTCGCGCGCCGGGCCACCGGCGCGAGGACGCCCTCGCGCCCGGGCCGGGGAGCTCGCTACAGTCGAACCGGTGGACCAGGAGCGACGAGAGCTGGAGCGGCGGTCGGGGCCCGAGGCGCGGGCCGCGCTGCTGCGCGCGCGGGTGCGCAGCGGCGAGCTGCCTGCGGAGCGGGTCGAGCTGGCGGCCGCGCTGGGGGACGCGGCGGCGAGCCGCGCCTGCGGAGGGGCGGCGCCCGACCGCTCCCCCCGCGGTGGATTGCTGGATGTGGCGGCGCGGGATCGTGCGGCGGGCGTGCGCGCCCTCCTGGCGGCCACGCGCGCGGTCCTGGCGGTGTCCCCTCCGCTCGCGCAGAGCGAGGAGCTGACGCGCGCGGCGGAGCGTCAGGTGGCGGCGGTGGAGCGGTGGCTCCGGTGCGGCTGTGCGATCCACGCCGCGCACCTGACGCAGATCGGCGCGGTAGAGCGGGCGCAGGCGGCGGCGGGCGAGGGCGTCTCCCTGTTCTGGGGCCCGCCGTGGGCGAGCGCCCCCGCGCGGCTGGCCCGGGAGGGGGCGTGGGACGGGCTCGCTGCGACCCTGGACCAGCTTCGCGCGACGCTGGGCGACGCCACCGGCTCCGGCGCCGAGGCCGCCGAGGCCGCCCTGCTCGAGGCGGCGCGCCGCGAGGTCGTGCCCTGGCTGCTGGGCGAGGGCGACCCCTTGGCGCGGCGACCGATCCTCGGCCGCTCGCTGCTGCCGCAGCCCGTGCTGGTGGTCGAGGAGATTCCGGACGTCCCCCCCCAGGCGGCGGTGTTCGACCGGTGGGTGACCGCCGGGCGCCACCCCGACAACGGCGTCGTGCTGCGGATTCCGCAGGGGCAGCGGCAGCAGTGCAAGCTGCTGCGGGTCGAGGGGCGGGTGTGGGTGGTCGACCACGACGGCCCCAACGGCACCTGGCTGCGGGGGCCCGAGGGGGGCGAGCCGGTGCGCGTGCGGCGCGGCCCGCTGGAGGTGCCCGACGGCGCGTCGCTGCTCGTCGGCCCGGCGCGGCTGACCCTTCACCTCGACGCCTGCCGCGCGCCGCTGCCTCCTGCCGCCGCGCTGACCTTCATCGAGGACGCCCCCACCTGGGGGCCCACACCCGAGGAGCTGGCGCGGTGGGGGCGCCGCTGAGGCGGGCGAGCTCGGTCAGGCCCGCGGCCCGAGCGCTCGGTCCAGGCGGTCGGCGACCTCGTACAGGCCCCACAGCGCCAGCCCCATGGGGAAGGTGAGCAGGACCAGCGCGGTGCGCCCGCCGCGGCTGAACGAACGGAGGCGCAGCCCGGCTGCGGCGTAGAACAGGAGCGGCACCACCAGCCCGAACACGGCGACCTGCGGGAACCACTCAGCGCGGAGCGCGTCCGATACCCACTGGAGCGCGACCGCCGGCGAGCCGCCGCTCTGCAGCATCCCGATCAGGTAGGCGCCCTGCAGCGACAGGAGCGGAATGAAGGCCGCGGTGGCCAGCCACGCCAGGGACCACGCGAGCGGGCTGGGGCGGCGATCGGGGTGCCGCTCGGCGAGCACCTCGACCAGACCCATGGGGGCGGTGAGGCAGGCGGTGACGGCTCCGAGCATGCCGCCGAACAGCGCCAGCTCCCACAGCTCGAGGTCCGCGCGCACCTCCGGGTCGCTCAGGGTGAAGGCGAGCAGCGCCGCCGCCGCCAGGAGCGCGCGCAGCGCGAGCCGTCGCGCCACGCGCCACCGCGACGGCGCCGGCGACGGCTCCACGGGCGTCGCATCGTCAGCCGGGCTCTGCGCGGAGTCGGTCACGGGCGTCACCCCCCACGGGGAGTGTAGGCGGGAGCGGGGCTGGGGTCGCCTCCCCCGAGCGGGTCAGGTGCGCCCTGAACGGGGGGCCCCTCGACCCGGTCGGGCTCCCGAGGCGCTGCCGCCCGCCAGGGTCCGCACCGCCCGGCGCGCGGCCGCGAGGCGTGGGGACGATCGCTCCAGCCGGAGCAGCCCCTGCGGCGAGCGGGTGACCAGGGCGGTGCGCCCCGTCGGCCAGTGGGAGGGCGCCCGCGGGTCGAGGGCCACCGGCCGGCGCGGGGGCGAGGCGGCGGTGAGGAAGGCGTTCACCTCCTCGACGGTGAGGGGCGTGCTCAGGGCGTCGAGCACCGCGGCCGTCCACCGCAGGAGCGACAGGCGGCGACCGGTGGCGAGGGCGGCGGTCACCTCCTCCACGTCGAGGGGGCGGTCGTCGCCATCCCCCAGGCAGCGTCCGCGGCCACCCGTCAGCAGGCGCAGGCGGGGCGGCCCGTGGTGGTGGTCCCAGCGGGTGCGCTCCCACCCCGCGACCTCGCCCTGGTCGGCGCAGGCCATGCAGATCCAGGGAATGGGCTCCCCGCGCCGGGCCGGGCCGGCCAGGGTCGGCCCCTCGCAGCTCCGGCGCCGGCAGGGCAGGATCGCGCCCTCGCCCGCCGGGCGGCAGGTGGTCGCGCACACCACGTCGTGCAGGAACGCCGCCATCTGGCGCAGGGGCGCGCTCAGGCGCGCTTGGGACGTCTCCTCGAACTGCTCGAGGTCGCACACCAACGTCACGGCGTTCCTCCGGCGGATCGCTCCCGGCAGGCTAGCCCCTGGCTGCGGTGCTGTGTGGCCCGCGATGAGGGTGGCTCCTGACGCGGCCGGCGCTATGCTCGCGTGGATCTGACAAGGAGCACCTCATGCGCCGCACCTCGATC
>JAWLGW010001108.1:1312-2734 GCA_041690735.1 Planctomycetota bacterium | reverse complement strand
CGAGCGGTCGAGCGTCATGCGGCGTCCTCCGGGCGCCTTCCCTACGCAAAGGGCCGGCCCGGCGGCGGGCGAACGAGCCCTGGCAGGGCAGAAGCTTAGGACCGCTCTCCCGAAACCTGTCGGCTGCTTCCCTCCCAAAACCGGAAATCCGCTGGGCGCGATGGCGAGAAGGGGCCGGCCACGACGCCTAATTCGTTGCTGTATCGCCAGTTGCTCGACACAATTCGCCAACGCGACTGGCCGCGGCTTTGCTCGCCCGTGCCGCCTCCGCACGACGCCGGCGTGCGCGACGGGAGGCTCCATGCGCGCTCGACTGCTGCTCGCCCTCACCACGGTCACCGTGGCCCTGGCGGCCGGCCTGATGGTCCACGGCTGCTCCCAGTCGAGCGGGGGCCGCGGCCAGTCCGTCGCGCCCATCACCTCGTCCGCGCTGTTCACCGTCGTCGCCACCTCGCCGGTCGACGGGGCGAGCGACGTCGCCGTCGACGACGACCTGTTCGTCACCCTCAGCGAGGACGTGGACGTCGCCAGCGTGGGCACCGCCTCGATCGTCCTCCGCAGCGACAAGGGCGCGGTCCCCGCGGCGATTCGCCTGGCCACCCCGCGGGTGGTGGAGATCGACCCGCACGTCCACCTGGTCTCGGCGACCGCGCACGTCCTCGAGGTGACCACCGCGCTCACCGACGTGGCCGGGCGGCCGCTGGCAGGCGACCACCTGATCCGGTTCACCACCTCGCCGGTCGTGCCGATCGCGGGGCCGGGCGCCCAGCCGATCGCCCCCGCGCTGCCGGGCAGCTATCGGGCCGGGGCAGCGGAGGTGGACTTCACGCCCAGCGCCGGCGTCCCCCTGGGCGGCTTCGGCGGCGGGGCTCGGCGCCGCTCGTTCCCCGACCTCAACCCGTTCAACGCCTACACCTTCCTCGAGCCGGCCACCGGCTCCCGCGACCCCCTCATGGCCAAGGCCCTGGTGCTCGACAACGGCTACGAGCGGGTGGCGGTCCTGACGATCGACGCGGTCGCCACCGAGGCGGCCGTGGTGGAGGCCGCCTGGCGCAAGGCCCAGGCGCAGGGGTTCACCGTCCCCCTCGAGAAGGTGCTGGCCTGCGCCTCCCACACCCACAGCGGGCCCGGCGCCATCTCGACCAAGCTCATGTGGCAGCTGGTCGCGGTCGACCTGCACGTGCGGCGGGTGTTCGACGACCTGACCGACCGCATGGCGCAGGCCCTGGTGGCGGCCGAGCAGGGCCTGGGGCCGGCGGCGGTCGGCGTCGGGACCACCCAGGTCACCGGCGCCACCCGCAACCGGCGGTCGGGCGACTCGCCCCTCCTGCAGCGCGACAGCATCGACCCCGAGATGCTGGTGGTGCGGGTCGACCGGCCCGACGGCACGCCGGTGGCGACGGTGTGGAACTTCGCCATCCA
>JAWLGW010001108.1:0-1302 GCA_041690735.1 Planctomycetota bacterium | reverse complement strand
GTGCCGCTGGTCGTGGTGGATGTCCAGCGGGGCGGACCCAGCACCGGGCTGCCGACCAAGACCGAGCAGTCGGATCTGAACTTCGCCATCCACGGCACGCACTTCGGCTCCGGCAACCTGCAGTTCTCCGCCGACATCATGGGCTCGGCCAACACCAAGGCGCAGGCCCAGGGGGCGGGGATCTGCCTGTTCATCAACGGCTGCGAGGGCGACATCGGCCCCTCCGGCGGCTACGACGCCACCGGGCAGCTGCTGGCGGACGGGATCCTGCGGGCGCGCGCCGCGGCGGCCCCGCAGGCGAGCGGCGTGCTGCAGTCCACCCACGAGCAGGTCGACATGGGCGACCCCACCCTGAGCCTGGCGCTGCACCGCTCCGCGCCGCCCCGGATCGCCAACTCGGGCTTCGTGCAGGGGCTCTCGAACCTGGGGATCACCTTCGGCGTCGACTTCAAGATCCCCCGCGGCTGGATGGAGCGCGCGTTCCGCTACCAGGCGATCCGCATCGACCGCACGGTGATCACCGCCCTCCCCGGCGAGCCGATCCACGCCATCGGCCTGGCGCTGAAGGCCGACGGCCAGGGCATGGGCTTCGACCACGTGATCCCGGCGGGCCTCGCCAATGGCCACGGCGCGTATTTCACCACCGACCAGGAGTTCCAGCACGGCGGCTACGAGGGTCTGGCGACCCTGTTCGGGCCCCACACCGGGACCAAGGTGCTGGACGCCGCCCGCCGCCAGATGGACCGCCTGCGCCCGTAAGCGCCTCGCCAGAAATAATTTCCGCGCTCAGGAGGGCTTGCGACAGACCGGGTTGCTAACGTCGCACCCATGTGCCAGCCCCCCGATCCGGTCGAGCCCGGTCCGGTCGAGCCGCAGACTGAGGCGGGCGCGCCTCAGGGCAGCGCCTATGAGGCGAGCCACGGTCGCCGGCGGTCCCGCAACCCCCTGCGGCAGCTGAAGCGCCTCCTGTCCGGGCTCCTGGTGGCGCTGGCGGTGCGGACGCTCCCCTACCTGTACTGCGCGTACTGCTGGTTCGTGTGGCGGACCAGCCGCGTGCAGGACGACCTGACCCCGACCCTCCTCGACTGCGCCCAGCGCCACGGCCGGTTCGTGGCGCTCCTGTGGCACCAGGAGGTGTTCACCGTCGCCTACGCCTACCGCAAGCTCGACGCCCACACCGTGGCCAGCACCGGCAACTTCGGGCGCATGATCACGCGCATGCTGGAGCTGTGTAACTTCACCGTGTTCCGCGGCGGCTCCTCGGAGGCGCGCACCCGCCGCAAGCGGGTGCTGGTCGACATG
>JAWLGW010001107.1:0-2735 GCA_041690735.1 Planctomycetota bacterium | reverse complement strand
GTTCGGGCTCGACACCCCCTTCGATCAGGCCGCCGTGGTCGTGGTGCCGGTCCCCTTCGAGGCGACCGTCTCCTACGGCCGCGGCACCGCCCAGGGCCCGGCGGCGATCTTCGCGGCCAGCAAGCAGCTCGACCTGTTCGACCTCGAGACCGGCCGCCCCTACGAGGCCGGCCTGGCCATGCTGCCCGAGGACCCGCAGGTGGCCGCCTGGAACCAGGAGGCCTGCGCCGCCGCCGTGCGGGTGATCGACGCCGGCGGGGTGGAGAACGACCCCCCCGTGGCCGACCTCGCCGCCGAGGTGGACGCCTGCTCGGAGCTCGTCAACGCCTGGCTGGGCGAGGTGGTGGACGGGCTCCTCGACGCGGGCAAGCGGGTGGTGGTCGTGGGCGGCGACCACTCGGTCCCCTTCGCGGCGATCGCGGCTCAGGCGCGCCGCCACCCGGGCCTGGGTGTCCTCCACTTCGACGCCCACGCCGACCTGCGGCGGGCCTACGAGGGCTTCCGCTGGTCGCACGCCTCGATCTTCTACAACGTGCGCGAGCGCTGCCCCGAGGTGGCGAAGATCGTGGGCGTGGGCTACCGGGACATCGCCGAGTCCGAGTACGCGCTCATCGAGGGTGACGAGCGGCTGGTCGCGTACTGCGACCCCCACCTGCGGGCGCGGCTCCAGCAGGGCACCCCCTTCGCCGAGGTGGCCCACGAGATCGTGGGCCACCTGCCGCAGGAGGTGTACGTCAGCTTCGACATCGACGGCCTCAACCCGGCCCTGTGCCCCCACACCGGCACACCGGTGCCGGGCGGCCTGGCCTTCGAGGAGGCGATCGGGATCCTCCGCGCCGTGGTCGAGAGCGGCCGCCGAATCGTGGGCTGCGACCTGTGCGAGGTGGCCCCCGACCCGACCGGCCACAGCGAGTGGGACGGCAACGTGGGCGCGCGGATCCTCTACAAGCTGATCGGCTTCATGCTCGCGTCGGAGCGGGCCCAGCGCTAGGTCCCCGACGCACGGCTGTTAGACTCGGGGCCACACCGGCGGCCCCGGGGGCCGTCGTCCCGCCGACATGACGATCTACCTGGACAACAACGCCACCACGCGCGTCGCGACCGAGGTCGTGGACGCCCTGCTCCCCTACCTGCGCGAGCAGTACGGCAACCCCTCCAGCCTCCACCGGCTGGGGGCGGCTGCAGCCCGCGCCCTGGCGGACGCCCGGGCGCAGGTCGCCAGGGCCCTGCGGGCCGAGCCCGGCGAGGTGGTGTTCACCAGCGGCGGCACCGAGGGCAACAACCTGGCGATCGCAGGCGCGGCGCGGGCGCTGCGCCGGCGCGGCGATCACCTGGTCACCACCGCCGTCGAGCACCCCTCGGTCCGCGAGCCGATCGCCGCCCTGGAGGCCGAGGGGCTGCGGGTGACCTGGGTCGAGGTGGGGCCCGACGGCGCCCTCGACCCCGACGCCGTGATCGACGCGATCGAGGACGGCACGGTGGTGGTCAGCGTCATGCACGCCCAGAACGAGACCGGCGCGGTGTTCCCGATCGAGGCGATCGCCAGGCGCGCCAAGGCCAGGAGCAAGAAGCTCCTGGTCCACTCGGACGGGGTGCAGGCCCTGGGCAAGCTCGCCGCGCCCAGCGACGCGGTCGACCTGTACACGATCAGCGGCCACAAGGTGCACGCGCCCAAGGGCGTGGGCGCCCTGCGGGTGGGGCGCCGGGCGCGCATTCTGCCGCTGGTGCGCGGCGGCGGACAGGAGCGCGGCCTGCGCAGCGGCACCGAGGCGGTCCCCCTGGCGGTCGCCCTGGGGGTCGCCGCCGAGCGGGCCCACCAGGAGCGGGCCGCCTTCGCGGCCCGGGCCGGTGACCTGGGCGACCGGCTGCGCAGCGGGATCGAGGCCCTGGGCGGGGTGATCAACTCTCCCCCCGACGGGCTGCCCTCCACCGTCAACGCCTCCTTCCCCGGCCTCGCCGCCGAGCCGCTGCTCCACGCCCTCGAGGCCCAGGACGTGTTCGTGTCCACCGGCGCCGCCTGCCACAGCGGCAAGGGCAAGGAGAGCCCGGTGCTGCGCGCCATGGGTCTCCCCGACGCGCGGGTGCGCTCGGCGCTCCGGTTCAGCCTGTCGCGCGACACGACGCAGGACGAGGTCGAGGGGGCCCTGACGGCCCTGACCGCGGCGCTGCGCCAGCTCGGCCGGGCCCCGACGAACCAACGGTGAGCTGAGGCGCCCGTGCTGATCCACGTCCGCTACGACGAGATCGGGCTCAAGGGGAAGAAGCGCCCCTGGTTCGAGAAGCGGCTGCGCGAGAACGTCGCCCGGCAGGTGGGCGTCACCGCCGGGCACGTCCAGCGCATGGGCGGCCGGCTGGTCCTGCGCCTCGACGAAGGGCACGACGAGGCCGAGGCCCTGGCGGCGCTCACCCGCACCTTCGGGGTCCGCAGCGCCAGCCCGGTGCGGGTGGTGCCGCAGGACCTCGAGGCCGCCATCCCGGTGGCGATCGAGCTGGCCAAGGCCGCCGCCGCCGAGGGGAAGCGCAGCTTCAAGGTCGAGACCCGCCGCCCCGACAAGCGCTTCCCCATGGGCTCCTACGAGGTCTCCGCCGCCCTGGGGGAGAAGATCCTGGAGGCGGTGCCGACCCTGGCGGTCGACGTCCACCACCCCGAGGTCGTGGTCCACTGCGAGGTGCGCGACGAGGGGATCGCCCTGCACGCGGGGCGGGTCGAGGGGCCGGGCGGGGTGCCCACCGGC
>JAWLGW010001106.1:0-2737 GCA_041690735.1 Planctomycetota bacterium | reverse complement strand
CCGCTTCGGGGGGCGCACGGCGGTGGGGGTGCTGCTGACGGGCTTGGGCGGCGACGGCGCGGCCGGGCTGCTGGAGATGCTCCAGGCCGGCGCCGCGACCGTGGCCCAGGACGAGGCGAGCTGCGTCGTCTTCGGCATGCCCCGCGAGGCCATCCAGTTGGGGGCCGCGCAGCACGTGGTCGGCCTCGACCGCATCGGCGCCCGGATCCTCGACCTCGCGGCCCAGCCGTGAAGGCGGGGCCGCGCTCGCGCCCGGCGTAGGGGGGTCATGCACGAGTCGATCCATGCAGCGATGGAGGCCTTCGCCGCGGAGGTCGTGCTGGCCGACGCCGACGACGGCGACGCGACGGATCGTCTGCGCGCCGCGCTGGCCTCCGTCGAGCAGGCAGCGGCCGAGCGCGGGGAACTCGCCGTGGCGGCCGTCGCCAGCCTCGGGGTCGCCAGCCTGGAGCAGGTCGCCGCGGGAGACCACGCGCTGCTGATCGCTCAGGCAGAGCAGGCGGCGGAGCAGCTGCGGGCGCTCCTCTCGCCGCCGACCGTCGACCCGGACCTGTCGGCGCTGGGCGAGGCGCGCCCCGCGCTGGAGCGCTCGCTGCGAGGACGTGTGCATGAGCTGGCGGAGATCCTGGAGACCGCCGCCCTGGAGGTCGAGGGCGGGCGTCCGTACGACGCCGCCGCCCTGCGGCGCGCCCTGCACACCATCAAGGGCGAGGCCGCCGTCCTCGGGGTCGCGGGCCTGGAGCGCGCCTGCCACCTGGCCGAGGAGCTGGTGAGCGACGCCAGCGGCCGCTCGGTCGGCGGCGGGCTGCTGGCGCTGGTCGACTGGCTGCGCCAGGCGGCGGCCACGGAGGAGCTGCGGGGCCTCGCCCCTCCGCGCCTGCCCGGGCAGCCCGCGCCGCCGGCGGGCGCCGCGGTCGCGGACGCCGGAGCGGGGCCGGCCGCAGTCCGCGAGGACGAGGGACTGGGGGAGTTCCTGGCCCAGATCCAGCAGACGTTCGCGCGGGAGGGCGCCGACCTGCTGGAGGCGATCGAGGGGGCCCTGCTGACGCTGGAGGGTCGACCCGCTGACGAGGAGGCGGGGGCGGCGCTGCGTCGCGCCCTCCACTCCTTCAAGGGGAACGCCGCCGCGGTGCGGGTGGACCCCCTGGCGGACGCGGCGCACGCGCTGGAGGACGCCCTGTCGGGCGCGGAGGCCCTGGGCGCCAACGCGGAGCGCGCCCTCGCGGTCGTCGACGCCATGCGGCGAGGGCTGAGCTCACTCGCCGAGGGCGGCGCCCTCGACGCCTCCCCGCTCCAGCGGGCGGTGGCGGCCTTCTCCGGCGAGGCGGGCGGGCCGGCGGCGGGGTCGCTCCCCGAGGGACCCGCGCCGCGAGACGAAGAGGCGGCGCTCGACGACGCGGCGCGCGGCGCGTCGACCGCGGGCGCGACCTGGGTGAGGGTCGACGCGGCTCGCCTAGACCGCCTCATCGACCTGATCGGCGAGCTCGCCATCGGGCTCAGCGTGCTGGAACGGACGGTCGTGGAGCGGCACGGGAGCGGCGACGCCCTCAGCCGAGAGACCACCCAGGTCGAGCGGCAGTCCCGGGAGCTGCAGCGGCTGGGCGCCACCCTGCGGTTGATCCCCCTCAAGAGCACCTTCTTGCGGATGGCTCGCCTGGCGCGGGACGCAGCCCGCCGGGTCGGGAAGCCCGTGGAGTTCGTCGCCAGCGGCGAGGCGACCGAGCTCGATCGGGCCGTGGTGGAGCAGATCGCGGACCCCCTGGTCCACCTCATCCGCAACGCGATCGACCACGGCCTCGAGCCGGCGGCGCGACGCACCGCTCAGGGGAAGCCGCCGACAGGCCGCGTGCAGCTGCGCGCGATGCACCGGGGCGGACACGTGCTCATCGAGCTGGAGGACGACGGCGCAGGCCTGGACGCGGCGGCGATCCGGGCAGCGGCGCAGCGGAGCGGGCTGCTCCCGCCCGGTGCGTCGCTCCCGGACGACGAGGTGGTGGACCTGATCTTCGCGCCCGGGTTCTCCACCTCGGCGGCGGTGACCGAGCTCTCGGGACGGGGCGTCGGACTCGACGTCGTGCGCGAGCGCGTCGAGGCGCTGCGAGGCGCGGTGGAGGTGCACAGTGCCCTCGGCCAGGGCACGCTGTTCCGCATGCGCCTCCCGCTGACGCTCGCCTCACTGGAGGCGGTGGTCGTGCGGGTGGCGAGCGAACAGTACGTGGTGCCGGCGACCGCCGTCCTGGCGACCGAGACGGCGCGCTCAGTATGCGCGGTCGACGGCGAGGTGCTGCTCTCGTTCGAGGGCACCTTCGTGCCGGTGATCGACCTGGGGCAGGTGCTGCAGGTCCCCGGGCGGGGCGCCACGGCGGCGCAGGTCGTGCTGGTGCTGGGAGAGGGCGAGCAGCGGGTCGCGGTGAAGGTCGACGAGGTGCTCGGGAAGCGCCAGCTCGTGGTCAAGTCCCTGGGCCCGACGCTCCAGGGGGTCGGCGGCCTCGCAGGGGGGGCCGTCCTGCCGGACGGTCGGGTAGGCCTGGTGCTCGACGTGAGCGCGCTGGCGACGGCGGCGAATGGCGTCGGCGGGGGGAGGCGAGGCACGCGTGGCGCCTGAGGCGAGGGGGGCGGCGAGGGGTCAGGTCGCGAGCCCTGCCTGGTGGGCCAGGACTACGGCCTGCACGCGAGAGCGGACGTTTAGCTTCTGCAGGCAAGCCTTGATGTGATTTCGCACAGTACCGAGACCGAT
>JAWLGW010001105.1:0-2743 GCA_041690735.1 Planctomycetota bacterium | reverse complement strand
AGCGCTGGTTGGTCACGGCCAGGGTGCGGGGGAGGGGGCTGGCGCGCCGCCACACCGGCGCCCCCCGCGGCGCCGGCTCGCCGGCCTCGCACCGGCGCACCCCGCCGGCGACGCTCACCCCCTGCGCGGTCAGGCGCTCGCGCAGGACCTCGCCGAAGAACAGCGCCGGGTCCGCCACCGGGACCGAGGTCTCGTACGCGCCGGCGCCCGTCCACACCCGGCCGGTGATCCGCAGGGTCCGCTTGTCGTCGCCGGCCCTGACCACCGACCACACGTGGCGATCCTTGCGGGGGGTCGCCCGGGCCTGCAGGTCGAGGCGCACGTAGCCGGTCGCCGGGCGAGTCACCACCTGCGGCCCCTGGGCGCCGCCCGACACGGCCACGTCGACGCAGTTGTCGTTGAGGGACAGGGCGCTCACCTCCGCGCCGTACCAGCGCTCGGCGTCGCCCCGCTCCCAGCTGGGGTGGAGCCGGACCTCGTCGAAGGCGCGGTCGTCCACCACCACCCCGCCGGTCACGGCGCGCACCCCGGCGGCCTTCACCGCCTGCGCCACCTCGTCGAGCAGGGGCTCGGCGTCGAACCGCCGCGAGATCGTGGGGTCGCCCCCGCCGATCACCCACACGTCGCCCGACAGCCGCCCGGCCGCGAGGGGCCCCGAGAGCACGACCACGGTCTGGTGCATGAAGTCGGGGCCCAGCCGCTCCAGGGCGGCGGCGGTGGTGAGGAGCTTCATGTTGGAGGCCGGCACCAGCGGCGCGTCCGCCCGGTGCGCGTACAGCGCCTCTCCGGTGGCGAGGTCCGCCACCAGGACGGTCCAGCGGGCCTCCCCCGCGACCAGCCGGTCCAGGTCCCGAGCCAGGGTCCCGTCGCCGGCCCACGCCGGGGCGGTCGGGGCCAGCGCGAGCAGCGCCAGGGCGAGACGAGCGGTGAGCGAGCGCATGGCCAGAGCCTCCCTTGTCGTGTCCTTCGGCGCCCGGCGCCCGCGGCTGAAGGGAAAGCGGCTAACGTCTCTTCTCCCCGTGGGCCCGCAGGCTGCGCGCCACCGCGTCGAACAGCGCCGCGTCCCGGGCGTCGGCCGCGCCGTCGCTCGCCGAGGCGAGGCTGCGCACGAGCACCGTCCGCCCCTCGCCCACGAACACGTACAGGCGCAGGGCCACCTGCTGCCCGCCGCCCAGCGCGCCCCGCAGCGAGACGAGGTAGCCGGCGCCCAGGCCCTCACTGCGGAAGGGCCCCTCGTCGACCAGCCGCGCCTGGCGGAGGAACGAGCTCGGGCCGCCCAGATCGGCGATCAGCCGGGTGGCGAGGGTGTCGGGGGCGTCGTAGGGCCCGCGCGGCGCCGTCCACACCACCAGCTGGCGGGCGAGGCCGAAGCTGAGCAGGCTCCCCTCCACGAACTGCGCCTGCCGCTGATCCTTGGGCGCCTCGACCGCCTCGCCGCAAGCGGGGCAGGGCCGCTCCTCGGGGGCCTCGCCCCGCGCGGGCTCGAAGGTGACCTCCTCGCCGCAGGCGGGGCAGTCTCGCCGCGTGGGCTGCTGCTTCCAGCCGGAGGGGAGGTCGAGGCTCACCCTCAGCCGGGGCAGGTCGACCGGCCGCAGCTCCGTCTCGGGGGCGACCGGGGCGACCTCGTCGACGGCGGGGACCTCCCAGGGGGGAGGCAGGGGAGCGGCCCCGCCGCTCGCCCGGCGCTGGGCCTCGGCCCCGATCAGCAGCCCGGGCGCCACCAGCGCCGCCAGGCAGCCCGCGCCCACCCGCCCCTCACCCTGCGGCCAGATCGCGCCCAGGCCGACGCCCATGCCCAGCGCCGCGCCGACGACCACCAGCACCTCCTGCAGCGCGCCGGCGCTGAAGGCGAGGAACGCGAGCAGCGCCACGTCGAAGCCGAGCACCGCGACCAGGCGCGCGGCCCCCTCGCCGCGGCGGCGCGCCAGCACCCCCGCCGCCGCCGCCAGGGCGCAGCCCGCTGGCCAGGCGCCCGACAGCTCGCGCAGGGTGGCCGCCGGCTCGACGACGACGCGCAGCGCGTTGAGGGCCGCGGCCGCCCCGACCACACCGGCCAGGAGCAGGCCGCTGCCGCCGCGTCGCTCGGCCTCGCCCCCGCCGAACCACACCAGGAAGCCCGCCACCATGAGCACGAAGGGGTTGGCGTGCACGAAGGTGGCGTGGACCAGGCGCCAGGCCTGCTCGGGGTGGCTCAGCACCGTCGGGTCGAGCAGCCCGGCCCGCTCCAGCGCGGCGCCCGAGACGCCCGCTCCCCCGCCGCCCAGCAGCAGGTAGCCGCCGATCAGCGCCAGCAGGAGCAGGAAGGTCAGCCGTCGCGGTCGGTCGGGGGGGAGGGGCGGGTCGGCGGCCAGCGTGCGGAAGCCGCCGCTGGGGGCCGGGGGCAGCGCCGGCGCGTCCCCGCCCGGGAAGGGCGGAGGAGTGGCGGACGGGCTCGGGTGCGGCGCGGCGACCCCCGGCGGGCCGGCCTCCGGCGGCGCGCCCGCCCTCGGCCAGTCGGAGGTGCAGACATCCACGTCGACCCGGTGCGCGTCGCCGCAGCGGGGGCAGAGGGCCGGCTCGGGGTGCGCGTCCAGGGGCTCGATCTTGGCCACCTCCTCGCCGTTCAGCCTAAAGCAGCTCGGCGATCTGTACCGCGTTGAGGGCCGCGCCCTTGCGCAGCTGGTCGCCCGAGAGGAACAGGCACAGGCCGTTGTCGCAGCTCGGATCGCGGCGGATCCGCCCCACCAGCACCGGGTCGAGGCCG
>JAWLGW010001104.1:2126-2748 GCA_041690735.1 Planctomycetota bacterium | reverse complement strand
GACACCCTCTCCGCGAAGGCCTCGCGCTCGCGAAAGGCGTAGAGGTCGACCCGGTCCCACAGCGGCGCCGAGTCGCCGCGAACGGGCCGCACCGCGACCGCCACCTTTCCCCCGTCGGACGCGGGGACCCGGTCGACGCTGTAGCGCAGCCCCCCGGCCTCCAGCGTCAGGGCGCGGGGATCGACCTCCGCAGGCGCAGGGTGCCTCATGAGGCTCCCCCGCAGCGGCGCGCGAACGCCTCCGACCGCGCAGAGGCGTCCGGCCAGCCGGCCCGCGTCCCGCGCGGACCGGCTAAAGGTGGGTCGTCGTCACCCGCTAATGGAGGTTCGCTGCCGCCCCCTCCGGCGCCGCTCTGGCGGCTGCCTGCCCGAACCGCCCGAGGCCGCGCTCCCGGCGCGCGGCGGTGACTCCGGCTCGGGCGCGCTCGTGGCCGAACCCCACCGCCCCGCACCGCCCCCAGCACTGCCCGTCGCGCTTGCCGATCCTGGGCCAGCGCGTCGCGCCGGTAGCGCGCGACCAGGCGCTGACGCCCCGCTGCGTCAGCCACCTCGGCCCGCGTGGGTGCGTAGAACACGTAGTTCGCGTGGAGGTGACGCAGGACGGCCTGCTCCAGGAGGAGCCC
>JAWLGW010001104.1:0-2116 GCA_041690735.1 Planctomycetota bacterium | reverse complement strand
CTTGGAGTCTTCATGGCGTCGACGCTAACCGTCGGGACCGACGGTCCGCAGGTGCCCGATTCGCCAGGACTTGCGCGTTCGGGACGCACCCTCTCAGCCCTGGAGGGGCGGCCCGAGTGCAAGCCGCGAGAGCGGACGAAGTTGGCTACCCCCGGGGCTGTGAATGACCTGTGAACGCCGGTGAAGCTCGCCCGAACTGCTGGACTTGCGGTCTCCCCACCTGTGAAACAAGGGCGAGCTCCTGCGCAGGGTCAGCCCACCTCCCCCGGGGGCGTGAGCGCCGCCGCCTCGCCCAGCACCTGGCCCCCAGCGGGTCGGTACCGGCGCGGCGTCGAGCCGTCGACCGCGCGCACCAGCTCCTGCGCCAGCAGGTCCTCGACCGCTCGGGCGGCGGTCATGTAGTGCCAGCCGGCCCGGGTGGCGACCTCGCGGCGGGTGAGCGGCGCCTCCGCCGCCAGCAGCAGCCGGTAGGCGCGGCCGGCTCTGGGCGAGAGCCCGTCGAGGTGCTGCTCGACCAGCGGCCGCAAGAGGTCGTGGACCGCCCGGTAGTCGGCGGGTGTCGCGACCAGTCGACCCGCGCGGTCGCGCCGCCGCTGGCGCTGGTGGAGGAGCGCGTGCGCGGCGATCAGTCCCAGGAGCTTGGCCGACCCGCGCCGGTCTGTGGTCGTGCGGGCCGGGAAGCGCAGCCGCTCCGCGAAGGGGATCACCACCGGCGAGGCCTGGAGGACCCGCTGCGCGTCCTGCCACAGCTGGAGGTCGACGCCCCCGTGCCCCCCTCGGCCGGCCCAGGCGCGGGCCTGCGCTTGCTGGATCCGGCGCGTCTGCGCCGGGCTGTCGTCGAGCGTGAGCTCGAGGCACCGCGAGGTGTTCTGGGCGTCGAGCTTGGTGGCGGTGGTGCCGCTCATGACCGCCACCGGCCCTCTCACCAAGAAGGCCTCCGCTTTCCCTTTCACGGTGACCGACAGCCGCAGCTCCCCCTTACTCTGCAGGACGCGCAGCGGGTGATCGGCGTCGCCGGCCCCCTCGTACTCGTCCACGACCACCAGCTTGTTTCGCAGGGCCTCCTCGCCCATGTAGTACAGGCTGTGGGGCGTGAGCCGGGCGAGGGTCTCCACCTGTTCGGCCGGCATGAGGGCGGTGATCGCGTCGAGGACCGTGCTCTTGCCCGTGCCCGAGGGCGCCAGGAGGAGCGCGCTGAGCGGCTTGTCGAGCAGCCGGCTGGTCGCCACCAGGTAGCACAGCCGCTTGACCTCGGGCTCGCCGACATGGCCCAGCCCCTCGAGCGCGGTCGCGGCCTGGTCGAGGAGGTCGGGGGCCGCGAGCAAGGCCTCGGCGGCGGCGCGGCGTTCGGGCGTGAGCTCCTCGACCTCGGCCCTCAGCTCGCCTGCGAGTTCTCGCTCGGCCTGATCGAGGATCACAGCCAGGTGTCCCATGACCTGCCCCACCTCGCGGCCGAAGGCGTCCGCCACGCGCCGGGCGAAGGACTCCCGGCTCCTGAAACCAAACAGATCGAGCCGGTCGCGAAAGCCCGGGTCGGTTGGGTGCTCGGCCAGTCGGACCACGGCCACGGAGCGCCGGCCGTGGGGGCGAGGGGGCCGGTCGAGGACGTAGATCAGGCCTTCGATCTCCACCCGGTACCCGCCGGTCGCGGCGGGCGCCGGACCCGCAGGGCGCGGGCCCGCGCGGCCTTGTGCGTGGGGAGCAGCTTGCGGAGCGGGGGCGCGGGTGCGCGGCATGGGCGATCCTCCTCGAGGTGGTGGCGAAGTCGTTAGGCAGCGCAGAGCCCGAAGGGCGTAGAGGCACGCTCCCGCCCGGCCGCAGCGGCCAGGGGTGCGCGAGAAGGCTGCAGCTGTGGCTGCGGCGGGCGGGCCGGGCGAGCCGCCCCACCCACCTGGGCGTCACCGTAGCAAGCTCGGGGGAGCCGATCAGCTCTCTACATGGGAGTCGCCGTCGCTCTGCCGCAAGGCGAGTGGCCGCCTCAGGGAGGTGGGCCAGGAGGGCCGGCGCGGGCGGCCCGCCCGCCGCCCCGGCTCCGCCACAGGGCGAGGGGCGCAGCCAGGTTGCGCACGTCGAGGAAGACGGTGCCGAGGACGGTCAGGGTCTCGCCGCAAGTGGG
>JAWLGW010001103.1:0-2753 GCA_041690735.1 Planctomycetota bacterium | reverse complement strand
ACCAGGTCGTCGCCGATCCCCACCAGCTCGCCCGCGTCGAGCAGGTTGGCGTACAGATCCTGCCCGTCGCGCTCGCCGACGGTCGCCAGCGCCTCGCGGCCGCTCAGCTGCTCGACCGCCTGCGCGAAGCTGGGCGGGGTGAAGGCCCCCTCGTGGAACAGGGCCAGCAGGTCCTGCACGAACGCCTGCGCCGCCTCGTCGGGGGCGGGGGCGTGCTCGGCCAGCGCGTAGCCCGCCGCGACCTCGCGCGCCCGGCCGGCGGCCATCAGCGCCTCGAGGGCCCGCTGCAGCGTGCCGTCGGGGAGCTTGGTCCGGGAGCGCAGCTCGAGGCGGCCCACCCCGTCACGCAGGGGGTGCTCGCGGTGGTAGCCCCCCAGGGCGTCCGCCAGCCGGTCCTGCGCCCGGGCGAACCCGGCGGCGCTGGCGTACACCGGCTGCCCTTTGCCGGCCGAGACGTCGATCGCCTCCCCCCGCGCCACCAGGTCCGCCAGCAGCGCCGCCACCTCCTCCTTGGGGCGCGCCAGGGCCTGCACCAGCTGATCGGCCCGGGGCGGCTTGTCCGCCTGATCGAGGGCCAGGAGCAGCGCCTGGGCCGCGTCGCCCAGGGCCTCCTCCTCGGCCGACAGACGTTCCAGAACGAAACCCTTGAAGGGTTTCAAGCGCCACTTCGAGGTCCCCAGGAGCACCCCGCCGCCGATCGTCTCCATGGGGGAGTGGCGCCGAACCACGAACCGATCGCCGGCGGCCGCCACCAGCGGCTCGCGCAGGCGGAGCTGCACCAGGCCGCTCTCGCCCGGCCCCAGCGTCTTGGCGTCGAGCAGCACCACCTCGCCCAGCACCTCACTGGTGCCGGCGTGGAACCGCACCGTCTCGCGCTGCAGGAGGGGGCGCGTCTGAGAGCTGAGGTGGGTCAGCCGGGCCTCGAACAGGCTGGCCGCGGCGAACACCCCCGGCGCGGCCGCGGTGTCGCCCCGGCGCACCTCCTTGTGCGACACGTCCGCCACGTTGATCGCCGAGGAGTGGCCCGCCCGCACCCGCTCCACGGTGCGCCCGTAGGCCTGCAGCCCCCGCACCCGCCCCTTGCGCGGCCCCGCCGCCGTGACCACCTCCACCGGGTCGCCCACCTGCAGGGCGCCCGACAGGGGGACGCCGGTCACCACGGTGCCGAAGCCCCGGGCCGAGAACACCCGCTGGATCGGCATGCGGAAGGCGCCGCCGACGCCGCGGGCGTCGAGGCTGGGGGCGGCGCGCTCCACCAGCGCCGCGAGCTGCTCCTCGAGCTCGGGGAAGCCGTCCCCCGTGGCCGAGGAGACCCGCACCACCGGGGCGCCCTCCAGGAAGGTGCCCGCCAGCAGCTCCTCGAGCTCGAGCTCGACCACCCCGATCATGTCCTCGTCGACCCCCGGCAGGTCGATCTTGGTCACCACCACCAGCCCGTGCTCGAGCCCCAGCAGAGTGAGGATCTCCAGGTGCTCGCGGGTTTGGGGCATGACCCCGTCGTCGGCCGCGACCACCAGCAGCACCAGGTCGATCCCCGAGGCGCCGGCGACCATGTTCTTGACGAACCGCTCGTGGCCAGGGACGTCAATGATCCCCACCGTGCGCCCGTCGGGGAGGCGATAGGGGGCGAAGCCGAGGTCGATCGTGAGCTCCCGGTCCCGCTCCTCCTGCAGCCGGTCGGGGTCGACGCCGGTCAGGCGCCGCACCAGCGACGACTTGCCGTGGTCGATATGACCGGCCGTCCCCAGCACCAGGCTGACGATCTCTCCCGCTTCGGCCACCCCGCCTCCTGAGTGCGTTGATTCTAAGGAGTGCTGCGGGCGCAACGAGTGTCCGGACGTCGCCTTGCGACTTGCCGGACATTTCCCTCAAGGCTACGCCCTAGCGGCACTTGCGTAGCGGAAGCGGGTTTGACTACACTGATCCACTCGGCGAGCTCGAGGGGGGTAGACCATGTTGCGGCGTTGGCCCCAATGGGCCGGGGAGGGTGCGTGAAGGCCCCTCAAGACGAGCTGGTCGTCCACGAGGTCGCGCTCGAGGACGGCGCTGCGCTCGCGCAAGAGCCCTTCCTCACCCAGGCGAAGGGGTCTCACTTCGAATCCCGTGTGTCCGAGCTGGTGGTGCTGACGCCCACCGCGGCCGGGCTGTCGGCCCTGGCGGGCAAGGTCGAGCAGCTGGTGGGGCACGGCCTGCACAACGTGATCGTGTCCCTCGCCCGGGCGGGGGAGCTCGACCCGGTGGCCCTGCAGGGGCTGACGCAGGCCAAGGCCTACCTCGACAACTGGGCCGGCAGCCTGCGGCTGTGCGACGCCGGCGCCGAGGCGCGCCACAAGCTCGACATGCTGGTCGCCGGGGACGGGGCCAGCCTGCACGCCGACCGCGAGGCGGCGATCGCCGACTACCGCACCACGCTGGGCGGTGACGCGCCGCTCGACCCGGGCCAGAGCGCCGATTTGCTCACGAGTAGCGACGAGTCGCTCGAGGCCGGCGAGTGGGGCTGGGGCTCGGCGGACGAGGTCGAGGAGCCCGCGGACACGGGCCCCGAGGTGGCCGAGCTGTTCGTCGAGGACGCCGAGCTGCCGCGGCTCGACACGCAGCTGCGGCGCGTGGTGCAGGGCGGCAAGAAGCACGCCTCGATCCGGCTGCACTTCTCGCGCGCCCTCACCAGCGAGGACGTGGACACCCTGCTCGGGTGTCGCGACTACCTGGCGCGCAACGGCGGGCTCATGGTGCTGGTGGCGCTGCCGGCGCAG
>JAWLGW010001102.1:0-2754 GCA_041690735.1 Planctomycetota bacterium | reverse complement strand
AGGGCGTCGGCCGCCTGACGCCACCGGCCGGCGGCGTGGTGCAGCTTCCCCGTGAGCGCCCGCGCCTCGCGCCACTGCTCCTCGCCGTCCTCCTCGCTCACCCGCGCCAGCAGGTCGACGGCCTCCTCGGTCCGGCCCAGCGCGGCCAGCGCGCGCCCCGCCCCGAGGTTGTCCCCCAGCCCCTCGAGGAGCTCCGCGGCCCGGGCGTGATCGCCCGCCTTGACCGCCGCCTCGGCCGCCTCGGGGACCAGGCCCAGCTCGTGATAGACCCGCGCCGCGTCGGCGTGGGCGCCGCCCTCGTCGTACAGGAAGGCCGCCAGCTGCCGGTTGCCGGCGCGCTCGGCGCAGGCGGCGCCGTCGAGGGGGCGCTGGGCCCGGGCGAACAGCTGCGCCGCCTGCGGGTCGTCCCCCAGCTCGCGGCACAGCTCCGCCGCCGCGCCCACCTCACCCACACGCAGCAACAGCTCCACCGCCTTGGGCTCGGCGCGTTCGCGCATGCGGTCCGCCACCTCGCGGGCGACCTCCTCGAGCCGGCCCGTGACGCGGGCGCCTTGCGGCAGCAGGGCCAGGAGGCAGCGGGCCTGCCCCTTGAGGTCCTCGGCGCGACCGAACAGCTCCAGCGCCTCCTCCAGGTCGCCCGCGCGCTCGCGGTATCTCGCGGCGGCGGCCGGGTCCCCCAGCTCCTCGTGGAGGACGGCGATCCGCCGGGCCAGCGCGTACTTCGCCTCCTCGATCGGCCCCTGCTGCCCGCTCGCCACCCAGTAGTCGTGGCTGCTCTGGCGGTCGTAGCCCAGCTCGAGCTCCGCCGCGGCGTCGGCCTGGCGCCCCGCCTGCTCGAGCAGGGCGGCCGCGGCGAAGTGGCGCCCCGCCCGGCGGTGGGCGTCGAGCGCCTCGTCGAGGTGCCCGCGCTCCGCCAGCAGCGCGGCGGCTTCGGGGGAGGTGTCGCCCAGCCGCGCGGCGTTCAGCACCGCGTCGACCGACCCCGAGGACCTGAACGCCTTGAGCGCCTCCTGCTCGCGCCCGCCCGCCAGCAGCGCCCGCCCCTGCTCCTCGAACAGCCCCGCCGCGGCGTACATGTCGGCCGCCAGCAGGGGCATGCCGTGCTGGAGCAGCAGGTCGGCGCCCTTGCGCCGCTTGCCCAGGAGCTCGTAGGTCCTGGCGGTCTGCTGGATCTGCCCCTGGCTGAGCTGGACCAGCGCCGTCCGCCGCAGCCAGAAGCGCGCCAGCAGGCCGACGCGCCACAGGCGCGCCATGAGCATGTCGACCAGCAGGAACACCAGGCCGAACGACCAGGGGATCGCCACCCACCACTTGTCGAGGGCGCCCCGGGCCCAGTGCAGGGCCTGGAAGCTCCACACCCCGGCCGTGTGGAGGTGCCTCTTCCAGTCGGTGGTGTGCTGCAGGTTGAGGCGCAGGAACACGTCCTCCTGCCGGCTGAGGTAGTCGTGCCCGTGAGCGCGCCACCAGGCGTCGGTCATGTGGAGCGCGGCCACGAAGACCAGCGTCGCGACCACGGCGTCCAGCAGCAGGCTGCGCGGCGCCTTGGGGAGCGGGCGCGGCCCCGCCGGGGCCTCCTCCTCCGCGTGGCCGGCGGCGGCCGGCCCCTCCTCGCGCAGGACGGGGGTGGAGGCCGCGACCACCGCGGCCGCCCGGCCGCCTAGGGGATGCCCGCTGGGACCCGCGGCGCCTGCCGGCGGCGGCACCTCGCGGGTGCGCTCCAGCGGCGGCGGGGTGTCCGCGCGCGGGCCCCCGCGGGGGCGACGGGGGCCCGCCCGCACCAGCTCGAGGGGGCGCGCCTCGAGGCCGTCGATGAGCGCGCGCGCCTTGGCGGCCGACTTCGGTCGCTGCCGGGGGTTCTTGGCCATGAGCGTCCGCACCGCGTCGGCGAGCTGGGCCGGGCACTCGGGCACCTCCTCCCGCAGGTCCGGCACGTCGTGGTGCATGTGCTTCTGCAGGATCTGCAGGGGCGTCGAGCCCTCGAAGGGCGGGTGGCCCGCCACCAGGTGGTACAGCAGCGCGCCGGCGGCGTACAGGTCGGTGCGCGGCGAGACGCCCTTGCCGTCCACCTGCTCGGGCGCCATGTAGTAGGGCGTGCCCAGGATCGACCCGGTGGTGGTGACGTCGTGCTGGGCCAGGCCCTCGCCGCGGGCCAGGTTGAAGTCCGCCAGGCGCACCTGCCCGTCTCGGGTCAGGAGCACGTTGCCCGGCTTGACGTCGCGGTGGACGATCCCCTGCTCGTGGATCGCGCCCAGCCCGTCGAGGAGCCCGCGGACCACGAACACGGCCTCGGGGACGGGCAGCTGCCCGCGCCGCTTGAGCTGGCGGTCCAGCGAGCCGCCGTCCACGAACTCGAGGGCGAGGTAGATGCACTCCTCGGTCTCGCCCGCGCCCAAGCAGCGGACCACGTTGGGGTGGTCCATGGCCTCGAGCAGCGCCGCCTCGCGCCGGAAGCGGGCCACGCTCTCCGGCGAGACCACGTCGGGGCGGATCACCTTGACCGCGGCCCGCGCCTCGCCCCGGCGGCCTTCGTAGACGCTCCCCGTGGCCCCCTGGCCGATCTTGACCAGGAGGCGCCAGCCATCGAGCGTGGAGTCGAGGAGCTCGTCCCTCATGGAGGAGTCGTGGTCCACTCCGGAGTTCGGCGTCGCGCCGCCTTGCGGCCGCGCACCAGAGCGCCCAAGCTATCGCGCTGCAAGGACATGCGGAAGGGGCCTGTGTGGTTCGTGGGGGGGGCTCCGCCCCCCAACGTTCCTC
>JAWLGW010001101.1:0-2756 GCA_041690735.1 Planctomycetota bacterium | reverse complement strand
CGGGTGCGCGCCGTCCTCGAGGATCGACGCCGCCAGCAGGTCTTCGAGCGCGCCGTGGGCCGGGCCGAGGAGGGGCAGCCGGGCGCGCTCGACCGGGAGTGGCTGCTCGCGGCGATACGCTGCGCCGCCGCCGGCGAGCCGGTGCCGCTGGAGGGTTAGAAGCGGAGGAACTCGAGCAGGGCGGACAGGAGAGCTCCCAACACGAGGTAGCCGACCACGAAGAGCGTCACCACCGGCACGCAGCCCGTTTGACGCCCCAGCATCGCGGACCACAGGAGTCTGAAGAGGCCCTCTTCCTCCTCGTGAAGCATGGCACCGACGCGCTTCCAGCGCCGCCCATCCCACCGCTCTGGCGCCGCCTCTTCCTCCTCCTCCCCGCCTGACGGCGCCCACGCGCCCGAACTCGGCGTCGCCCGCCGCAGCACCTCCTCGACTCCGCAGGCGGCGCAGCGGCCGTGCTCGCTCCAGCAGCCCTCGTGGTGGACGGCCAGGCAGGCCGCGCAGGCGGCGCGCTGGCTCAGCTCGACCGCGTCCTTGCAGTAGGCGCACCGACCGGGCTGGGCGCGCTGGAAGACCTGCAGGTCGGCCACGGCGCTCCCTCAGCGGACGACGAAGCTGGCGTAGCCCACCACGTGGTCGTGGTCGCCCGACACCTCGCCCGAGTGGCCGTAGCGCGCCAGGGAGGCCTCCGTCGCGCCCAGCGCCCGGGCCGCGAACAGCGCCGCCGCCGTCGGCCGCACGCCGCACATGGAGATCCGCTCCCGGGTGCAGGTCTCGAGGAGCCCGTCGGGGTCGAGGGCCAGCACGTGCTCCACCGCCAGCTCGTCCTTGGCCCGGGCGGAGTCGGCGTCCTCGAAGTGGCTCATGTCGGTCGACGCCACCAGCAGCACGTCGTCGCGCCCCGCCAGCGCGCGGGCCAGCCCCTCGCCCAGGCGGCGGAGCTCGTCGGCCTCGCGGGCGGCCACCACGATCGGGACCACGCGCACGTCGGGGCGGCGGTGGCGCAGGATCGGCAGGTGCAGCTCGACCGCGTGCTCGCGCAGGTGGGCGGCCGTGTCGGCGACCACGCCCGGGCACTCGGCCAGCACCCGCTCCACCAGCGCCGCGTCGACGGGCACCTCGCCCAGCGGCGTCTCCCAGGCCCCGCTCGGCCAGATCGACACGATCGGCGGAGGGACCGTGTGGTTGGGGCACAGGACCACCGCCACCTCGGACACCTCGACCTGCGCGTAGGCCGCCTGAGCGATCGACAGGGAGAAGCGATAGCCCGCGTGCGGGGCGATCACCAGTCGGGCGCGCTCTGGCGTCGCGCCGGGCGGCGTGGCGGCCTCGAGCTCGGCGCGCAGGTCCTCCGCCTCGCCCGGATACCAGCTGCCGGCGAAGCGGGCCGGACGCGTCGTCGCGGGTTCGGGGCCCGGCGCCGGCGCGCCGCTCACCCCTCCCGCTCGCTCCCGGCGCCTTGCGGCACGGGCGCGGGCGAGGGCGCGCTGGCTGCCGCCCGCCGCACGGTCGTCCGCGCCACCAGGTCGCCCGGCCGCTGCTTGTGAGTGGTGGTCGCCATGAGCACCAGCGTCACCAGCGGCATGAGGCTGGCGGGCGGCAGGAGGAGCTCGATCCGGAACAGGTTGCGGTACACCAGGGCCGAGGTGGTGGCGGGGCCGCCATCCTGATCCTGCACCTCGAGGCCGACCGTCAGCTTGCCGGGCGTGCGGGCGAAGGCCACCTCGAAGGCCACGAAGTACACCAGCAGCAGCACCACGAACCAGGCCAGCAGCGCCAGGCGCGCCTTGGGCTCCAGCTCGGCCCGCTCCACGACGCCCGGCGCCAGCTCGCCCAGGGCGGTCGCGATCGCCAGGACCAGCCCGAAGTCGATCACGAAGGCCAGCCCCCGCTCGAACAGCGACGCCGCCTCGGGGGGCGGCGCCGCGACGCGGGCGGGCGGACCGGGGGCCGGCGCAGGGAGGCCGCGCGCGCGACGGCGCAGCGCCTCCAGGCCGCGGCTCACCAGCAGGCCGCACAGCAGCAGCAGGGAGCCGAACCACCCGTACACCACCGCCGTCTGCTCGGTGGGTCGCCGGGCCAGGTCGCGCCAGGGGCCCCAGGCCTCCCCCGTGCGAGCCCGGTAGCGAATGGTGGCGCCGATCTGCGCGAACAGCAGCTCGCCCTCGCTGTTGGCCGCGGCGGCCAGCGCCACCGCACCCGCCGCGCCGGTGAGGCCCTCCCGCTCGTAGTCCACCGCGCCCGCGGGCTCGAAGCGGTCTCCCTCGCCGGACAGCCGCCAGCGGTCGATCCGGGCCTCGGTCCCCTCGCGGGGCACCCCGTACAGCTGCACCGTCGCCGGCCCTTCGGCCGCGGGCAGGGCGTCGCAGGCGAAGGCCAGCAGGTCGACGTCCAGGCGGCGCAGCGGCCCGAACTGCTGGCCGTCGAAGGTGGTCCACCGCACCTCCCCCGGCGCGATCCCGCGCACCCGGGGGCCGGTGGCGACGCGCCACAGCACGACCAGGCGCCCGTCTGCGGCGACCGAGGCGAAGGTCTGGGGCGGGCGGACGCCCCGCCGTCGCTCGCCCTTCTCGGCGGGCTCCTCCTTGCGCTCCACCCGGGCCGCGCCCGTGAGGGAGGCGGCCAGGGGCTGCAGCGCGCCCTCTGCGGTCAGGCGCGCCGCGCGCAGGGCGCCCCGGCGATCGGTCCCGAGCACGAACACGTCCTGCCCCAGGGCGGCGAGGTGGCGCGGGTGGTCGAGCTCGAGGTCGGGGTCG
>JAWLGW010001100.1:0-2758 GCA_041690735.1 Planctomycetota bacterium | reverse complement strand
GGCGAGGTGCGCGCCGTGTGCGGCGCCTGCGGCTACCGGCGGATCTGCGCCTTCGCCCCGGTGAAGCTGCAGATCGAGCGGACCGAGGACCGCCGCGCCCACCACCGCCACGAGCGGGTCCTGCGGCGGGGACTGCGGCGCCTCGAGGCGCTCGGCGGCGACTGGGAGGGCGGCCTGGTCCGCCTCCTGGCGGGGCGCGAGAAGGACGCCCTGCTGGCCGGCTGCCTCCTGTTCGAGGCCTGGCGCAAGCGGCCCGACGCCATGCAGCGGCTGATCACCTACACCGCCAGGCGGTGCGACGTCGACCGGCTCAAGGCCGAGGTCGCCGGCGACATCTCGCGCGAGACGGCCGGCCTGGCGCCCGGGCAGGGGATCGACCCCGCCGCCCTGCAGGAGCGCACGTTCCGGGGGCAGGTGCTGCGGATCGCCTCGTTCTTCGCCGACCGCGACGTCCTGGGCGCCCTGCAGGAGATCCTGGTGCTGGGCCCCGACGACGAGGGGCGCCTCGATCAGTACGAGGCGGTGGGGGTGCTGGCCCTGCTGATCGGGCGCGGCATGTCCCCCGACAAGTGGATCCGCGGGCTGGAGAAGGACGCCAAGGGCCCCTTCCGGGCCACCTTCGCCGCCCGCGACCCGGGCAACGGCGGCCTCGACCTGTTCTTCCCCTACCGGCGGGGTAAGCGGCGCAGCTACCTCTACTACCGCCGCGACGCGGAGGGGAGCCAGCGGGTCAGCTCGATCGACAAGATCCGCGTCGACTCGCTCCTGCACCGGATCTTCGTGGTGTTCGACAGCGACGCCATGAAGACGCACCGAGTCTTCAAGGAGCTGTGCCGTCACATCAACGTGCGGGCCGGCAAGTACCACGTCGACCACGTGCTGGCCGGCTTCCGCCGCCTCGACCGCGACGACCTCCTGCTGCTCGGGATCTACGCCCCGGCGCTGGCCCGCGCGGTGGGCCACTTCCTGGGGATCCCCGCCTACCACCGCCTGATCAAGTTCCTGTACGCCCTCCGCTCGGAGAGCGGCCGGCGGGGCGAGGAGAAGGTGCCGGCCCACGAGAAGGTGGTCCAGAACGAGGGCGAGTGGCAGGAGCTGGTGGACGCCCTGGGCCCCGACCTGATCAAGGACGTGTTCTCGGTCCTGTTCCGGCTCAACGCCAGCTACAAGAAGCGCCCCTACACCACCCCCACCTACCTCAAGATCGGCGAGGTGGCCTACCTGCTGACCGCCCTGTCGGGCTGGAACCCCAAGGGGCTCGAGATCGAGCTCAAGCAGGGGAAGAAGGCCCTGGCCCTGGTGGCCTACGGCCTGCAGCCCCCCGGCAAGTGGTCCAAGCTGCGGGTGGGCAAGCTGCGGCGGGCCTACGAGCGGGTGCTCGACGGCGAGCGGGACAGCATGGCCCGGGCGGCCGAGCAGGGCATGCGCTACCTGGCGCTGCGCCACGGCTACGACAGCTTCGAGGGCCTGGAGCGGGACGCCAACCAGGACGACTGGGAGCCGCCGGAGCAGGCCGCGGCGCCCCCCTCGCAGGGGCTGGAGGGCTCGGCCGAGGACTTCAGCGAGTATCAGGACTCGCGCGAGAGCGACCTGACCGAGTTCGAGGAGGCCCCCGACCTGTTCGTGGTGGTCGAGGACCACCAGACCGACGAGCAGGGGCGGCTCAAGACCCAGCGCATGCCGCGCCAGGACGACGACGACGACGAGGCGTAGCCCTTCCGGAACAAAGCGGGCCGCGGCGGATCGCCGCGGCCCGTCCGGAAGCCACCCGTCGATCTAGCGGCCGCGGCGCCCCGCCCGCCTGGTGGAGGAGACAACGAACTGCACGTCGGACTCGGTCCAGACGCCGCGGGAGTCGGTGACCCGGATCCGGGCGGTGAAGTAGCCGGGCTGGGTGGCGGCGCCGCTCAGCGAGCCGTCACGGTTCAGCGAGAGGCCCGGAGGGAGGCTGCCGCCCACCTGCTGGAAGGTGTAGCTGCCGCTGCCGCCCTGAGCGCGGACGTTGCTCCGCACGCCGTAGCCCTGGGTGCTCCGGATCCGGGTGGAGACGATCACCGGCCGCTCCGAGGCCTGGATCTGGATCCGCACCTCCGCCGTGGCCACCTGCCGCGTGTCGTCGGTGGCCCGCACCACCACGCTGGTGTTCATGGCCTGGGCGGGGACACCGGCGAGCTCGCCGCTGTAGGGGTCGAGGCGCAGGCCCGCCCGGCGCAGCGCCCAGTAGTCCGTCCAGCTGCTCACCCGGTAGGTCACGCGCCCCGAGCCGCCGGTCGCCCGCAGGACGAGGCTCGCCTGCTCGCCCACCTTGGCGGTGAGGGTCGCGCCGGTGAGCTGCAGGGACGTGCGGGTCCAGAAGGGGTCCTTCTCGAAAGCGGCGAACTGCTCACGGGTGGGGAACTCGAGGTCGGTGAGCCAGGCCGTGCGCCCGCGGGTCAGCGAGTGCACGGTCCCGCCGTGCTCGCTGACCAGGCCGCGGATCTCGTTCTCCATCGCCCACAGGGGCAGCTCGGGCGACACGCGCACCGAGGGGGAGGGCGTGCTGCCGCCGCCGCCGCCCACCGGGTTGGTGATCCCGCCGCCGCTGCCCCCGCCGCTGCCCCCGCTCTTGATCTCCTGCACCGCCTGCTCGAAGGCCGTGGCCTTGGCGGCGTCGGGGAACCGAAGGGTGCCGTTGCTCAGCGACAGGCCGCCGTGGGTGCCGAGCAGGCTGTTGACCTGCGACCCGGACACGCCGGTGGTGTCGACGCGCCGGTCGACG
>JAWLGW010001099.1:0-2759 GCA_041690735.1 Planctomycetota bacterium | reverse complement strand
CAGCGCCGTCCCGCCCAGCCACAGCATGGAGAAGCGGGCGGGGGGCGCCTGCGCGGCCTCGTCCGCGGGCGGGGGTGGCGCGGCCTTCGTCACGCGTCCGAGTCTACCGCTCCTCCGTCGAGCAGCGGGTCGCCCTCGCCGAGCGCCCAGGGCGCTACCTGTGCGCGCACCGTCTCGATCACGCGCGTCGCGCAGCTGCGCCACAGGTCGGGGGACAAGGTCTCGGGGGCCGCGCCGCCGTAGGCCTGCCAGCACAGGTCCCAGGCGATCCGGACCACACCGTCGAGGCCGCCGGCGAGGGACTCGAGCGCCGCGCCGTCGCCCAAGGGGGCCCGGCCCCACACCGCGGCTCGGGCGGTCCAGCGGGCCTCCAGCCACTCGTGGTCCGCGAGGTGCACCGCCGGGGCCAGGCTGCTGGCGGCGAGGAGGATCCGCAGCCGCGCCGAGGGCTCGGCCTCGGCGAAGGGCGCCAGCCACTGGCGCAGGTCGCGGTCAGTGGCGATGTCGGCAGACGGCGGCAGCCCAAGCGCGGCGCGTGCTGCCGGGTCGCCGAGGTGGGCGGCGAGCTCCAGCCGAGCCGCCGGGAGGGTGCCGGCGCGCACCCGCTCGCGCAGCAGGCGCGCGCGGGCCTCGCCGTCGCCAGCGGCGGCGCGTCGCTCCGAGTCGCGCCGGCGGGCGTCCGCTACGGGAGGATCCCCCGGGCGATCAGCTCCAGGCGCAGGGTGGCGTAGTCGGTGAACCGGAAGCTGGGGCCCGCGCCCACCTCGGTGGTCTGAATGAAGCTCGGCAGCCCCGCCTGCTCGTAGGCGTAGGCGTCGGTCTCGGCGTTGCCGATCCCCAGGCGCAGGTTGAGGCCGCGGGCCATGAGCTCGCGCAGGGCCTCCAGCTTGAAGTCGCCGTGGTTCTTGCTCCGGAGCTGAGCCAGCTCGCCCTTGGACGTGAGGCCCCAGTCGTTGTAGAGCACGGGCCCGGCGGGGAACCCGTGGCGGGCGAGGAAGGCGCGGGTCACCGCGTCGAGGGCGTCGTCGCGGGCGGTGAGATACACGATCGCGTGGGTGCGGGCCAGCTCGTGCAGCAGGCTCACGCAGCCGGGGAAGGCGGGGGCCACGTCGCCCCGGAACGGGACCTCCCAGTCGGCCTGATCGGAGAGGGTGCCGTCGATGTCCACCACCGCCACCGGCGTGGTTCGGTCGATCACGTACAGGGTGGCGCTGCTCGTGCGGCGGGCGTTGCTGTCGGCCGCCGCCTCGAAGGTGGCCATCCCGGCCCGCGCCGACTGCACCGACACGCCGGCCACGCCGTCGCGGTCGGTCCGGCCGCTGCCGCTGAAGCTGCCCAGGGTGAAGCGCACCCGCTCGCCGCGTAGGTCGGGCCGCAGGTAGCCGCCGAGGTCGCGCTCGACCTTGGCCTCGAGGGCCACCGGCACGCCGGGGGAGGTCACCGCGTCCAGGGCGGTGGTGACGACGCGCCCGTTCCACCAGTCGCTGAACCAGCCGGCAGAGGCCGGGGGGGCGCCGATCACGAGGCACACCCCCACACCGACCACCGCCGCGAACGCACGAGCGCTGCGCACCATGCTCCCTCCCTTCGCGAGGGGGGTCGGGCGACGCAAGGGTCAAGCCACGAGCAAGACCAGGCAAGTAAGGAGTTAAAGCAGCCTGACGCCTCCGCTTTCCGAAATCGGGAGGCCCTCGGCTCCTGGAGCCGACGCCCTTACACTCCCCCCGGAACGGGGGTGGACATGGCGAACCTGGCCGACGCCGATCGGTGGCGGACGCTGAGCGAGTTCGTGGCGCGCTGGTACAGCGAGCCGCTGCAGGCGAAGGAGCACGGGGCGGCGCAGCTGGACGGGGTCGGCCCGCCCGCCCTGCGGGAGTGGTTCTCCCTGGTCGACGGGCGGCTCAAGACCGACGCGGACGGCAGCAGCGCCGTGGGGACGGTCTATCCGCGTCGGGCGCTGTTCGCTGCCTGGCCTGCGGTGCCCGAGGAGGAGGCCCTGTCCGCGAGCGACTTGCTGCCGGTGATCGGCGATGGCGAAGGCGTCGCCTCGTGGGGGATCCGCTGCGAGGACGCCGGAGACGACCCGCCGGTGTACCCGCTGGGGGAGAGCCCCCCCTTCGCTGGTTCCCTGTCGGCGCTGCTCACGCAAGAGCTCATCCTCGACACGGTGATCGATGACGCGCCCCGGCGGAGCGTTCTGGGCCGACTGCGCCCTGGCCTGCGACGCCTGAAATACTTCGAGCTGACGGCGACCGCGGTCGCCTTCCTGGAGAGTGACCGGTTCGCGCCCCTGCCCGGCGGGTCCCTCGAACGGGGGGTCCGCTCCGACCCCGAGCACACGCTGCTGGTCTGCGGTCGGGGCGACTACGTCCACGTGCTGGCCGCCTCGCAGGAGGCGCTCCAGCCGCTGCTCGAGTTGAACGCCCAGCACCGCGCCGGCCAGGAGGAGCGGCGCGCGCAGGAGCGCGCCGCCAAGGCCGAGCAGGTGGCCCAGGCGGACTGGACTGGGCCGGACCTGGTCGCCGCCCTGGAGGGGATCGAGGACCGCCTGCTGCGCTTCCAGAGAGTGTTCCTGGAGGACCTCCGCCGCCACGTGTCGGCCGACACGGCCACCCCCGAGATGCTGCTCAAGGCGGCCAAGATCCTGGAGGACCGCCGGCCGTAGCGAAAGGTGTGGACGTGGCTGAACCCAACCTCCCGGACCACCGCCTCGCTCTCGGCGAAGTCGGTCTCGGTCTCCCCGGGAAAGCCGACGATTA
>JAWLGW010001098.1:0-2771 GCA_041690735.1 Planctomycetota bacterium | reverse complement strand
GAACACCTCGGCGGCATAAACGGAACGGGGTGTTCCGTTCGTTCCACGCGGGACTGCGCTTTCGTCTGCCACATTCAACCTTGCCGGATGTATAATCGTCTGCCAGCCTCCCCGTGACTTCAGCATTTTTCCCGCGCTTGACTCTGCCACAGCTCCTTTGCTATAATCGCCGGGAAGTTGCATCCGATTGGCCACAATACCTCAAAGGCCGTGAAGGGGAGCAGTAGGCGGCGCCTCGGGCCACCAGAGAGCCGGTGATGAGCTGGAAGCCGGCGCCACAGAGCCCGCCGAATCTCGCCCCAGAGCCGCCCGGTCGAACGCATCCACTAGACCGGAGCCGGGAGTCGCCCGTTACAGCGCAGTCGAGTGGGACGCGGCGCCCGCCACAGAGGCGAGCGCCGCCGCCGATCTCGTCGGGTCGACCTCGTGGCGCAGCAGCAGCTTCGGCTAGGGCCGCACCACGTGCGCCCGCTCGACGCGCCGGCGCGAGCTGAAGGCGCGCGCCAGGGGCGGGGTGACCAGGAGCATGCCGCCGAAGATCAGGTGGTAGCCGAACCACCAGCCGGGCTGCATGGAGACGCGGTCGAGCATGGTGGTGTTGATCGCGGGCAGGACCGCGAAGCTCATGAGCGCCCAGATCGCGATGCCATACAGCAGACCCGCGAAGAAGGCGGCGCCGGTGGAGATCCTGGCCCCGCCCACCCAGGCGAACACGAGCCCCCAGAAGGCCGACACCACCACGTGCGTGACCAGGCCGAGGAAGATCGTCCAGCCGCCGCCGACCAGCGCCTCGACCCCGTAGTAGGTCGCGGCGATGTTCTTGACGGGCAGCCAGAAGCCCATGCCCTGGGCCCAGTCGCGGATCATGTACACCGCGGCCATGACGAGCCCCGCGATGATCCCGGCCGTGAGGCCGCCCAGGAAGATCCCGTTGGCGTCGAGGCGATGCTCGACGGAGTAGGCCGTCTCG
This sequence comes from Planctomycetota bacterium, assembly GCA_041690735.1. Classification (GTDB taxonomy): domain Bacteria; phylum Planctomycetota; class J058; order J058; family J058; genus JAWLGW01. The sequence continues at coordinate 1,801 of JAWLGW010001098.1, read as the reverse complement.
GTGCGGGACGTGGTCGTCGTCGCCGGCGGCCGCGTTTCGGTTCGCTGCGCTGCCATTCTCTGCTCCTATGGTTGCGTGATTGACTCCGAAAGACGCGAGTAGCCGCCGCTACTCCTCCTCCTCGAGCTCCTCGTCGAGGTCCACCTCATAGGTGTCCGGCTGCCGCAGGGCCCGCGCCAGCTCCCGGTGCTGGTTCAGGATCGGCATGAGCTTCTGCACGAGGTCGCGGGCCTGCTCGGTCTGCAGGCGGTCGAGCGAGCCCTCGAGCATGGTGACGGTCTTGGTGTGGTCCTCGAGCATGAGCTCGAGGAACCGCTCGTCGAAGGCGGCGCCGCTGAGGGCGCGCAGCTCGTCGATCGGGTTCTTCTTCTTGGCCGAGGCGCGGCGCGTGTCGGCGGTGCCCTTCTCGAACCCGGCAGGGGGCGCCTCGTCAGCGCCGGGCAGCGGCTCGAGGTCCTCCGGCTGCTCCGCGCCCATCTCCTCGTCGTCCAGGCGCCCCTCGAAGGGCCGGCGCTCGTCGCCTCGCGGCTGGCCGCGCTGCTCCTCCTCACGGATGACCGGCTCCCGCTCCTCCTGGCCAGGCAGGATCGGCTCCTGGACGTCGGCGCCCTCGGGGACGCCGATCTGGTCGCGCTCGCCCTCCGGGACGCCGATGCGATCCTCGGCGGCCTCGCCGCCGACGTCTCGCTCCTCCTCGGGCATGCCGATGCGACCCGCATCAGGGCGACCCGAATCGGGGCGACCCGCGTCGCGCTCCGCGGGGGGTACGGTGGTCCGGCCGCTGGGCGCCAGCGGCTCGTAGCGGGTGTCCTCGGGCGAGCCCGGCGCGGCCCTGGCGTCGATCTCCTCGATCTGCTCCTCGTCCTCCGGCTCGATCCCCGCCTCCTTCAGCGCCGCCGCGTCGGGCTTGCGCAGGTGCTTGGGCAGCGCCTCGAGGGGCACGCCCAGCTCGTCGGCGAGGTCCTGGACCAGGCGGTCCGCCTGGCGGTGGTCGCGGTACAGGCGCTCGGCGTACGCTCGGATCAGCGGCGTCTCGCTCCGCTCGATGGCGAGCTCCGCGAGCCGCATCTCCTTGTTGTTGGTGAGGTGCAGCTCGTTGAGCACCTGCTTCTCGGCGTCGAGCGCCGGAGGGGCGTCCTGCGCCAGCGCCAGCGACAGCGACGCGACGCCCGCCACGGCGGCCGCCGTCGCGACGGAGCCGATCTTCCAGGGACGAGTCATGCGAGGGTCTCCTCAGTTCGCTCTGTCGGGCCGCGATGTCCGGTCCTTCCGGGGGCCCGGGGGTCGGAGCATCGAGCCGCAAGGGTCGTGCCTCACGCGCGGGGCCGGAGCGGCCGGCCCGCCGGCGGCGGGCGGAGGCGCAAGGTCCGCAGCAGCGAGGGCGGCGGCCACTCGTCACGCGCGCGCGGAGCGGGTCGCGGCGTCACGCGGCGGCGACCACGCCAGGGGTGGCCGGCCGCGCGTCAGCCGGGTCTCGCGAGCGGCTGCGGGGTGCCTCGGGCGGGCCCCGCGCCGGCATCTGCCTGGCCAGCTAGTAGGGTCGCAGCGCGGCGCTCGCGCCCAGCCGGCGCTCCTGGTTGAGCCGCTCCGTCGCCTCGTCGGACAGACGCGTGAGCTGCGAGGGCGACCACTGGGACTGACTCTCCCAGCCCGAGTGGCGGCGGCCGGCCTCGGGTCCCTCGGCTGGGCCCGGGAGCAGCCGCGCCACCAGGGCGCTCGCCGCGGAGACGGCGCGCGGGAACAGCGCATCGAGCGTCGCCAGGAGCTGCGCGGGCGCCCCCAGCACCACCTCCGAGGTGCC
>JAWLGW010001097.1:0-2772 GCA_041690735.1 Planctomycetota bacterium | reverse complement strand
CTGCTGACGCTCGGCTGCGCGGCCTCGCCGCCTGCCGGGGAGGCTCCGGTCACCGCCGACCAGCCCGCGCGGCGGTTCAACGTCCGCTACGCCGCGACCGTCGCCGACGTGCCCGCCGGCGCGCCGCTGCGCCTGTGGATCCCCCTCCCCGCCGACGACCCCTATCAGCGGATCGGGCCGATCGAGGTCACCGCGTCGCTGCCGAGCCGGACGCAGGTCCAGCCCCGCCACGGCGACCGGGCCCTGGTGGTCGAGGGCCCGGCCCCCGGGGGAGCCCTGCAGGTGACGGTCGAGTACGAGGTGCGGCGGCGAGACCGGCGCGCCGACGTGCAGGCCCTGGCGCCCCTCGTCGTGGCGACGCCCGCCCCCGACCCGCGCTACCTCGAGTCCTCGCGCCTGTGCCAGGTGGACGACGAGGTGCGCGCTCGCGCGGCCCGAGCCCTCGCTGCCGCCGGGAGCCCCACGACCGTCGTCGGCCGCGCGCGGGCCCTGTACGACCACGTCCTCGACGCCATGACCTACGACAAGAGCGGGCTGGGGTGGGGCCGCGGCGACACCCGCTACGCCTGCGCGGTAGGCCGCGGCAACTGCACCGACTACCACTCGCTGTTCGTGGCCCTGTGCCGCTCGCAGGGGATCGCCGCCCGGTTCCAGATCGGCCTGTTCGGCTCCTACGAGCCAGGCCCCGGTGAGGCGATCGCGCTGGGGCAGGGCTACCACTGCTGGGCCGAGTTCTGGGTCGGCGAGTGGGTGCCGGTCGACATTTCGGAGGCGGACAAGGATCCGGCCCTGCGGGAGCGCTGCTTCGGCGGGCACACGCCGAACCGCGTCACGCTGAGCACCGGGCGCGACCTGGTGCTCGAGCCCGCCCAAGCGGGCGAGCCGCTCAACTTCTTCGTGGAGCCCTACGCCGAGGTCGACGGCGAGCCGGTCCCGGTGGAGCGGGCGGCCTGGTGGACGGACGCGACCGAGCGCCCGTGAGCGAGCGGGCGCGGCGAGCCCTCACCCGCGCCTGGCGCGGCATGTCCCGCCGCGAGCGGGCCGGGTGGGCCGGGGTGGCGGCGCTGTTGCTCACAGGGTCGTTCTGGTGGCCGTTGTTCCCGATCGTGGCGAGTAATCGCGCACAGGTCGCGCTGGCGTCGCTGAGCGGTTATCGAATGGACTACTTCGGCGGCCCGGGCGGCGGCGAGACGCTGGCCCTTGATCCGTGGGGGCAGCAGGTCGTCGTTCGAACGACTCCACCCGGCGCCATGACCTATGACGGCGTACCGTACGACGGGGCGTTCTTCTATTCGTGCGGACCCAACGGCCTCGACAACGACGGCGCAGGCGACGACCTCGTCCTGCACCCGTCTGACCTCGCCTGGGCCCGCCATCTGCGCGCGGCGCCCCTGGCGGCGGCCTTCCTGGCGGGCTTGATCGCCTGGTGGCTGCGCGGTCCCTTCCTGCGTCGCCCCCGCGACCCGCGCCTCCCTGTCGAGCTGGCCCGGGCGCTGGTCGTTGCGCTGGGGGCCTTCGTCCTGTTCCACCTGTTCCTGGCCACGGCGGTCGGCGGCCCGGGCGGCGCCCTGGAGCAGGCGATCGTGAAGGGCCTGCGGGCCTGGGAGCAGCGGATCCCGCACGTGCTGTCGCTGGAGGCGAGCTTCGCGATCACCTCGGCGGTGGTGATCTATGCCGCTGCGCTCACCTGGCGCCTGCGGCGGCCGCTCGCGCAGCCCGACCCGGCGGAGGCCGAGGCTTAGCGCCCCCGCCAGGAGACCACGTCGTCCGAGGCCGGATCCCCCAGCTCGTTGACGCCGTTGGGGCCGTTGCTCCACAGGTCGTACCCCTCCAGGTCGTGGGGCCCGTCGGCCACCGGCCCCTCCACCGGCGGGCGGGCCCACCCCTCCACGGCCAGGGCGAAGCCGCTGCGCGGGACCGGCGCGGTCAGGAGGCGCGTCTTCCAGGCCCCGCGCACGTCGCCCCAGGGGCGGAAGTGGTAGGGATTGCCCCAGGGGTCGAGGAACACCAGCGGCTCGGCCGTCGTCGGCCCGTGCTGCGTGAGGAACTCGGCGCGACCCAGCTGCATGCGCTCGGCCTGATCGAGGAGCCGGGCGCCGCCCAGGCCGTCGTACCCCATGGCGTCGGCGGCCAGCTTGCCCCGGTCCTCGAGCACGCCGATCGTGAAGGTGGTGGGCGACACGTAGGGCGAGCGGGGGCCGCCGCCCAGCTCGACCGTGGGCTCGTTGATCAGGGCCGCGCACAGGGCCGGCGCCTGATCGGCCAGCAGCGCGTCCGCCTCGGGGCCGGCCGGCCGCACTCGCGGGTAGCGGCGCACGTCGGTGTGGTACTCCTGCAGCGCGAGCTGCAGCCGGGCCAGCTCCGCCCGGGCCTGCGCCCGCTGGGCGTTCTGCTTGGTGTGGGCGATCGCCCCCAGGGTGAGGGCGGTGAGGACGACCATGATCCCCAGCACGACCAGGAGCTCGACCAGGGTGAAGCCGCGGGGGCGCGTCATGGGGGCCTCCAGGGGAGCGGGAGTCGCCCTGAAGGACGAGCGCCGAGCCGCCCGTGTTGCACACGGCTCGAGCTCTGGCGCTCCAGCCGCCGGCGCAACCGGCCCCGTCTCTGCAGGCCGGCCGTAGCCTCACCCTGCACCCGTCGCCCGCAACCTGAGCTCCAGCCGACCCCCCACCACGCAGGCCAGGCCCAGCAGCACGCCGATCCCGGCGCCCAGGTAGCCGCCGAGCCACTCGTCGGTCGGGCCCTGCAGGGGCGCGGTGCAGCCGGCGATCA
>JAWLGW010001096.1:0-2787 GCA_041690735.1 Planctomycetota bacterium | reverse complement strand
TGGCCGGTCTCGTCGAACCCGCGCCAGCTCGGGTGGCCCCGCCGCACCACGCCGAACCCCGAGCGGAGGCCGTGGCTGACCGACCCGGGGCGGAAGCTCGCGGCGGCGACGTAGCCGCGCCGGAAGCGGTGGTTGCGCGCGAAGTACTCCTGCAGCAGCCGGCGCTCCAGCAGCGGGTCGAACCGCCACACGCTCCGCCAGTGGGGCACCGCCTTGGCCGAGGGGTAGGCGCGCGCGCGAGGCCGCCCCTGCGCGTCGAGCAGCGCGGGGTCGGGGCTCAGCGCCACCCCCCGGGCGTCGATCCGCGACACGCCGATCTCGATGCGCGCCAGGGGATTCGGCCGCTCGAGGTCGTCGGCGGCGCACTCGGCGTCGGTGCGGTCCCAGCGGGGAACGACGCGCACGCCCTCCTCGCTCCGGCTGACGTCGAGGACGCCGTCGTCGACCAGGAAGAAGTCGGCGAAGGTGACGCTGTTCTCCTCGAAGGCGGCCGGGGTGCCGCCCTCCTTGGGCACGCCCTCGGGGAACAGGGCCAGCGTCGCCCGCAGCGCCGTGGCCGGCTCGACGTACCGCTCGGCCCACCGGCCGTCGAGGTCGGCCAGCACCACGTCGGCCCGGTGGGCCACCGCCTCGGGCCAGGTGCGCAGGTAGCGGACGGGCTGCGCGTGCCGCTGCCCCGCGATCGTGATCGGCGTGCGCTTGATCCAGTTGCAGGTCCGCACCAGGTAGGCGTCGGGGAAGCTCCCCACCAGCACCACCCCGCCGAGGTGGGGGTCCGCCTGCCGGACGGCCTGCAGGAAGGCGCGCAGGGCCAGGAGGGTGCGCCCGTCCTGGTGCCGCTCCCCCCGATACAGGCTGGCGGCGAGCAGCCAGGGGCGGAACCCGTCCGCCCGCAGGTCCGCGGCGTAGCGGGTGAGGCTGGGGCGCAGCGTCCCCTGGGCGTCGTCGCCCTCGGCCCCGGCGAGGGGTTCGAGGAGCCGATCCTCCACCAGGACCACCCCCAAGGGGGCCTCGCCGGCGGCGGGAGGCGGGTCGAGGGGCCGCAGCGCGGCGACCTCCACCGTCCCGTCGCCGTCGACGTCGAACCCCGAGTAGCGGGCCGGCAGCGCGGCCAGGTCGGGCGGCTGGGAGGCACGGCAGGGGAGGGCGAGGAGGGCGGTCCACAGGACCAGGAGAACGGGTCGCGTCACGGCACCTCCCTCGAGCAGGTGCGGGTCAGCAAGCCCGTGGCCGCCACAAAGCGTTTGGTCGCCAGGCCAGCCCTCCAGGCGGTGTGCGGACGGCGCGCGCTCTTCCCGAATCCGACCCGCCTTCGCTACTCCAGCGGCGCGACCACGGTCACCACCCGCTCGACCCGGCGGGGCAGCGACACCCGGGCCTCGATCCGGGCGGTGCGTGGGTCGTCGGGGTGGGGCCCCACCTCCAGGGTCCAGGCGGAGATCCGCCCCCCCTGCCGCTCACGCTCCAGCAGGTGACCGGCGTCGCGGCGCAGGATCGCGTACGCCCGCTCCCCGCTCGGCAGGCGGAAGGCGTGCCGCTCGCTCAGGGCCGCCAGGTCGGCCTCCAGCTTGGCGAAGGGCCCCGCCGAGGCCTCACCAGCGACGGCCGCCGGCGCGAGCCGCGCCACGCCCGCGGCGAGGACCACCCGATTGCGCCCGCTCGTGGTCAGCGCGACCAGCCCTTGGTCCACGTGCCCCTGCTCCAAGTGCCCGGCCTCGAGGTCCCCCCCCGACCCCAGGGCCGACCCCAGGGCCGACCCCAGGGCGCACACCGGGTTCAGCGCCCCGACCGTGCCCAACAGCAAGGGCGCCGCCAGCGCGGCGCCCGAGCACGGGACCTCGCTCCGGGAGCCCGGCGGGATCATGGCCCCCGCCGGGGCGCAGAATCGCACGCCCCTCGCCTCCCCGGCCCCGAGCAAGGCCGACACCTCCTCCGGAGAGGCGTCCCGGAGCAGGTCCTGGGGCAGGTCGAGCAGCAGCGGGGGAGCGCCAGGCAGGCGCTGAGCCACGAGGTCGCGCGCCTCCGCGACCGACAGGGCGCCGGGGCGCACGACCGCGACCGCCTCCGCCGGCGCCGACGCCAGGTCGGCGACCACCGTCACCCGGGGGACCCGGTGGACCAGCGCGCAGGCCGCCGCCACCAGCGCGGGCCACCGCTCCAGCGGCTCCCCCTCACCGCCCGCCAGCTCCAGGAGCTGCGCCCACCGCGCGGCCCGCACGGGAGCGGGCCGCGCCCGGGGCGTGGGGCCCACGATCGCGAGAGTCGCCGACGGCTGCATGCCTCACTCCTTGCTCGCCTGGAGTATGGCGCGGCGTCGCGCCACGGGCGAGGGAGCGCGGGCAGCCGCGCGCGCGCTGGCGGTCGGCCGCTACTCCTCCCAGCGGGGGCGCTTGGGAATGACCGGCTGCTCCCACTCCACCCGCTCGCCGCGGACCCGGGTGCGCCCCTCCTCGAGCAGCCCCTTGAGCCGCACGAAGTCGCGGTCGAGCTGCGCCTTGAGGTCGAGCCCGAACAGCTTCGCGACGGCGTGGCCGATCGCGCCGGCGGGCGGGGTGTAGCTCATCTGCAGGTGCACCCGCGTCCCCTCGCCCTCGGGCTGGAAGTGGAACAGGCCGCAGTGCTCGAGCGCTTGCCCGGGCAGGCTGCTCCAGGAGAAGGATTACGTGCACGAGTACTATCTGTAGCCCACCGCAGGCAGCGGCGCGTCAGGGCAGGTGGGCCTGCGGCAGCAGCCGGCAGCGCTGGCCGACCTGGAAGTCCGACACCCGCCCGCTGACTATCTGCGCC
>JAWLGW010001095.1:0-2789 GCA_041690735.1 Planctomycetota bacterium | reverse complement strand
GTCGCTGGCGGGGGTGGTCCCGCTGGAGCTGCGCGAGGCGGGGGTGCCGCTGGTGGGCCCCCCCCACGGGCGCCAGCGCCTCGAGCGCCGCGCCGCCTGGGACCTGCTGCGGGTCGCGGCCGAGCGCGGGCTGCGCGTGGAGGTCGGCAGCCTGAGCACCGTCATTCGGGGGCTGTGGGTGCGCGCTCCGTCTGAGGGGCCTCGCCCCGCCGGGCCCTGAGCCGCAGCCCCAGCCACAGCGCCGCCGCGGGGATCCCGGTGGCGAGGGCCGCGATCTGTGAGGTCGACAGGCCGCCGGTCCCGCCGCGCGGGTCGGCGCGCAGGGCCTCGATCAAGAACCGGCCCGGGGCGTACAGCGCGAACAGGGCCAGGATCACCTCGCCCTTGAAGGCCCGCCGGGCCAGCAGCGCCCGCAGGGCCAGGAACAGGAGCAGGGCGAACCCGGCCGACAACAGGGCGGTGGGGTAGCGCGCCACGCCGCCCACCGGCGGGTCGTACCACGTCGGCGCCTGCGACCACCAGTGGGGCTCGCACACCTCGCCGTAGCAGCAGCCGCCCCAGAAGCAGCCCTGCCGCCCCAACACCCGCCCCCGGACTATCGCGGGCGCGGCCACGTCCGCGACCGCGGGGAAGCTCTGGCCGTGGGCCCGGATCACCCCGGCGCACAGGACCACCGCCAGGGCGAGTCCGCCCACATAGGCGAAGCCCCCCTTCCAGAAGTGCAGCACCTGCTCGGGCCGGGCCCGGTACCACAGGCGCGCGGGGACCGCGGTGGGGTCCGCCCGGATGTGCTCGATCGCGGCCTCGCGGGCAGGGCCGGCGGGCATGCCGGCCACGAACGACCAGGGGGCCAGGACCGGCGGCGAGCGCAGGGCGGCCTCGACCGCGGCCTTACCCTCGGGGTCGAGGGCGGCCGCGTCCTTGCGCACCGCGGCCAGCTCGGACGCGCTCAGGACGTGCGCCGGCAGCGGCTCCACCGCCACGTGCAGGAGCCGCGACCCGACCAGGCCGCCGATCACCCCGGCGATGCACACGTCGATCAGCGCCACCTCCTTGAGGCCCTCGCGCCGGCCCCGCCGCAGGAACCAGCCGCAGCCGAGGGCGAAGCCCACGGTCAGCATCAGGAGGTAGGGGGAGCCGACGTCCATGGGCGGATGGTAAGCGCTCGGTGCAGGCCCGCGCCCCTCGAGGGGAGCGCGGCGCTACTGCGCGCGCCGGTCCGCCTCGGCCCACACCGTGTCGAGGTCCGCCTCGATCGTGATCGGGCAGGGGGGCCGGCCGTGCTTGAAGGAGAACCGGCCGCGCCGCACGCCCAGGAGCAGCGCCGCCGCCTCGATGCCGCTGGCGCCCTTGGTCTCGGCGTGGACCAGCCGCCCGTCGTGGAAGTAGGCGTAGCCGTTGACGCCCGCCTCGGGGTGGATCGAGAGCGTGCCCGAGTGGCGCTTCCAGTCGATGATCTCGATCACGTCGCGCAGCCCGAGCTGGCCGAGGTTGCCGGCGAAGGCGGGGGTGTGGCCGGCGCCCCAGTCGATCCCGCCCTGGAGGATCTTGAGGGTGCCGCCCCCCTCCTCGACCCGGTAGCTCTCGCCCTCGAGCACCCGGACCACGAACTCGAACCCGCCGAAGCCGATCCGGTCCTTGTCGTGGAGCACCACGGGCGCCTGCACGCGCACGCCGTTGAGGGTGGTCCCGTTGAGCGAGCCGAGGTCCTTGAGCACGAAGCCCCGCCCGCCCCAGTGGATCTCGGCGTGGCGGCGCGACACCAGGTCCGACTTGATCCGCACGTCGACCGCCGGGTCGCGCCCGATCCGGTGAGGGTGGTCGCGCGACAGCAGCAGCGGCGTGTCGAGCACGGGCGACAGGAGGCAGTGGGGCGCCTCGGCCTGCGCCCGGGGCGGGTCGGCGCGCTCCAGCGGGTTGGTCGCGCCCGCCCCGGCTCGGGCCCCGGCGGCGCGGCGGCGCCCCCCCCGTCGCCGGACGCCGGCCCGGCGCAGGCGGTCGTCGCGGGGGGCGGGCGCCAGGGTTTGACCGGGGTCCGGCCCCAGCGAGGTCAGGTCCGGCGCGCCGGCGGGACGCCGCGGCGGGCCCGCCGGCGGCGGCGTGCGCGGGCGAGCGGGCGCCCCGGCGGGCTCGAGCGCCCCCCGCTCGAAGCCGGCCGTCGCCTTGCCGTGCCCCCCGGGCGGGGGGGTGAGCGGGGGAGGCGTGGAGGAGCTCCCCGGCGGGCGGGGCCGCGGAGGCGGCGGCGGGCGGCGGCGCCGGGGCGGCGGGGTGGAGGGCGCGCTCCCCGGGGGTGGGGTCGTGGGGGGCGGCGTCCGGGTCGCGGGGGGCGGCGTCAGCGGCCGGGCCGGCGCCAGGGTGCCCGGTCCCGCGGTCCCTCCGCTGCCCGTGGCGTCCATGTCCTCGAGGAAGGACAGGTCCATCTCGGGGATCGGCGTCTCGCGGGTGGTGCGGGCCCACTGGTCGCTGCGGCGTCGGGCGCCCTGGCCCTCGACCTCGACCGGCGCCTCGTCGCCGCGCGCCTCCTCGGCCTCGACCTCGGCGGGAGGCGGCGGCGGCTCGGCGCCCGGCTCGAGGCCGAACAGCCGCGCGGCCCGCAGCAGGGGGTGCTCGCCGCCGCTGGCCACCTGCACCAGCTCCTGCCGGAAGGGGAGGAACACCCGCGAGCCCCCCGCCGCCAGCCGCTGCTCGTGCTCGGTGCCCTGGGCGGAGCGAATGCGGCACACCCGCTCCAGCTCTCGCTTCATTTGGGCCGCCGTGCCCCGCTCCTTGGGGTCGGGGTGGAGGCGCTT
>JAWLGW010001094.1:0-2790 GCA_041690735.1 Planctomycetota bacterium | reverse complement strand
GGCGGTCGCCGGCGGGGGGTGGGTCCAGCTCGGATCGGTGCCGCGCCCCGAGGGACCGTTCGACCACCCGGTGGCGACGGCCGACGAGGCGGGGCACCTGATCGTGGGGGCCGGCGCGCGCGACGGCGACGCCCACTGGTACCGCGTCGCGCCCAGCGGCGGGGCGACGCGCCTGTTCACGACCGAGGGGAGGTGGCTGTCGGTGACCCGCAGGCCGGGGACGTCCCTGTACTTCGCGGCCCACCGGGCGGGCGTCATTCGTGAGCTCGCCGTGGGCCCGGCGGGCGGCCCGGTCGGCAGCGGCGCGGTGACCGACCGCTACCCCGGCGCCGCCGGCCGGAGCCTGAAGGTCTTCGCGCCCACCGGCGACCTGTATTACGCGGGCGGCGACCACGTCGCGACCGGCGGCCCCGCGGCGGGCCTGGCCGGGCAGGTGGTCGCCGTGCACGCCTCGACGGGCGAGCGACGCGAGCTGTACGACCCCCCCGAGCCGTTCAACGTCGCCGGGATCGCGTTTGGGCCGCGGACCGGAGGCGGGGGCCCGCCCAGCCTGTTCGTGCTCGAGAGCGACCTCCAGGTGGCGGGAAGCGGGGCGTCGGTCACCGCCCGCCTGGTCGAGCTGGTCGGCGACTTCGCGGACACTTTCGCCGCCGACCCCGAGGACACCACGCCGCCGCCCCCGCCGGTGATCACGGCCCCGAGCAGCGGAGCGGAGGCCTCCGACCCGCGGCCGCAGGTCCATGGGGTCGCCGAGTCCGACGCGCTGGTCGAGGTCCTGATCGGCGGCGCGCCGACGACCCCTCGGACCACCACGACCGCGGCCCCCAGCGGCACCTGGTCGGTCACCGTCGCCGAGGCGCTCGCCGACGGCGCCCACACCCTCACCGCGATCGCCACCGACGCGGCGGGCAACACCAGCGATCCCAGCGCCCCGGTCACGATCCAGGTGGCGACGTTCACCGCCCTGTTCGTGGGCGAGGCCCTGCGGCTCGAGCCGAGCGGCGGGACGCGCTCGGTGGTCGTGTCCCTGTCCGACGCCACCCAGACGGTAACCGTCCGGACCACCGACCCCGCCCGGTTCGTGCTCGACGGCGGCGCGACCGAGCTGACCGGCGTCCAGGACGGGGACACGATCACCCTCACCGGGGTCGGGCAGGGGCCCGGCCCCGCCACCCCCTGGCCGACGCGCCTGGAGGCCGTCACGGCCGCGGGCACCCTCAAGGCCGCCCGGGACGTGCTCGTCAAGGCCCTGGCCTACGAGATCGAGGCCCAGCTCCCCACCCGCAACGCGGCCTTCACCGCGGGCGGCCTGGCCGACCGCCAGGACGGCGCGCACCTCGACCTGGCCGGCGGCCTGTTCGCGTGGAGCTGGGAGGCGCTGCCGGGGGTCCAGGGCCGCAACGGCATGACGCCCGCGTTCGTGGTCCACCACAGCTCGCGCGCGTACAGCCGCGGGGGCAACTTCGGCGTCAGCCCCTTCGACCTGTTCTGCTTCATGCGGGTCCGCAGGGACGCGTCCGGCGACGTGGTGTGGCAGGAGGCGCGGGTCCGGGAGTATACCTTCGACCAGCCCGCCGCCGGCGGCCGGACGGCCCGGGCCCGCTACGAGGTGCTCAGCGAGGGCCCGACCGAGGTGGTGCTGCGCAGCCCGGACGGCGGCCGGCTGCGGTTCCGGCCCCTCGACGGGAGCTTCGCGGCCGGCATGCTGCACCGGATCGAGGACCGGTTCGGCGACCGGATCGACGTCGTCCACGACGCCAAGGGGTTCGTGACCGAGGTGTACGGCCCGCTGGGGCGGCGGTGGAGCCTCGCCTACGACGGCCAGGGCCGCCTGACCTCGATCGCCGAGGACGCGGCCATGCTGCGGGGCAGGACGGCCGGGTTCGTCTACGACGCGGCCGGGCGGTTGACCCGGATCGACACGACGCCGGTGACCGAGGACGGCGGGATCGGCAACGCCTTCCCGAACGGCAAGCCGGTGCTGCTCACCTACCGCGCCGCCCTGACCGGGGACCCCCGCCTCGACACCAACGTCGAAGGCCTGATCTACCCGAACGAGGCCCTGGACGGGAGCGAGACCCCCAGGATCCAGCTCAGCTACGGCGAGGGGGACGGCGCGTTCGACTTCGACAAGGTGACCGCGCAGGTGTGGGGCGGCGCCAACGCCTCCGGCGTCGCGGCCGGGGGCACCGTCTCCGTCGCGTACGCCGACCTCGGCGTGGCCCTGCCGGACCTCAACGACGCGGTGCGGGAGACCGAGGTCACCGACCGGAACGGCAACGAGACGGTGTACCGCCTCAACGTCCACGGCCAGCCGGTGGAGGTCGAGGAGCGGACCAACCGCGACGTCCGCGGCGCCGGCGTCGACCCGGCCAGCTACACCACGACGCGGCGGTTCAACGCCGACGAGGAGGCGGTCGAGGTGACCCTCCCCGAGGGGAACCGTGTCGAGACCACCTTCGACGCCGGCAACGCCGACCGCTACGCCCACGGCAACGTGCTCGAGGTGCGCCGGGTGGCCGACGCCGCCCGCGGCGGCGACGGTCAGGGCGCCGCGATCGCCGATATCGTGCTCCGCTACCGGCACGAGCCGATCTTCCAGCAGGTCCGGATCGCCACCTCGGCCCGCGGCAACGACCCCGCCTTCGCGCCGCCCCTGGGCGACCTCGAGGCCAACGTGCGCGACCTCGACTTCAACCTCGACGACGACACCAACGACCCGGCCGACGGGGAGACCCTGCGGGCCCGCCGCTACAGCAGCGAGACGATCTACGACTACCAGGAGGGGAC
>JAWLGW010001093.1:0-2796 GCA_041690735.1 Planctomycetota bacterium | reverse complement strand
CGGCCGCCGGCGCGCCGGCGAGCACCCGGTCGAGGTCGTCGGCCAGGGCGGCGGCGGAGGGATAGCGCTCGTCCCGCTCCTTCGCCAGCGCCCGCAGGCACACCGCCTCGAGGTCGGCCGGGATCCCGGGCACGAGGCGGGTCGGCGGCGTCGGAGGCTCGAGCAGCACCCGCCCAATCACCTCGATCAGGGTCGGGCCATCGAAGGGACGGCGGCCGGTGAGGCAGTGGTACAGGACGGCCCCCAGCCCGTACACGTCGGTGCGGGCGTCGACCTGGTCGGGCGTCGCCGCCGCCTGCTCGGGCGCCATGTAGGCGGGCGTCCCCAGGAAGGCGTCGCTCTCGGTGAGGCGCGTCTCGCCGGCGACCCGCGCCAGGCCGAAGTCGACCAGCAAGGGGACGTCGCCCTCGCCGAACAGCACGTTCTGAGGCTTGAGGTCCCGGTGGAGGATGCCGCGGCGGTGGACGTGCTCGAGGCCGCGGGCGAGGTCGCGAACCACGGCGGCCGCCTGGAGGGGCTCGAGGGGCCCCTGGCGCAGGCGGCGGGCGAGGTCTCCGCCAGGGGCCAGGTCCATGACCAGGAACAGCCGCCCCCCCTCCTCACCCAGGCTGTGGACCTTCACCACGTTGGGGTGGCCGTCCACGGACGCCTGCGCCTGCCCCTCGCGGCGGAACCGGGCCAGGGTCGCGGCGTCCGGGAGCCCGGGCACCACCTTGAGGGCGCGCCGGATCCCGAGCTCGAGGTGCTCGGCGGCGAACACCGTCCCCATGCCCCCCGCGCCGAGCTCCTCGACCAGGCGGTAGCCGCCGAGGTGGCGACCGACCGCCGGGGGGCCTGGCCCCAGCCCGCTCAGCAGCGAGCGCACGAGCGGCTCGGCGACCAGGCCGCGGTCGAGGAGCAGGCCCGCCAGGGTGACCCCCTGGTCGCGTCCGGCGCGCACCTCGCCCAGGAGGGCGCGCAGGGGAGCGACCGGGAGCGCGCCTTGCTCGAGGAGCCGGCGGGCCAGCCAGGTGTCGACGCCTTGGCTGCGGGGGTCCACGCGCCCAGTCTCGGCGGCACCCGGGGGAACAGGCAAGCTCCCCGCCCCGCGCACTTCGCGGCGGGGGCGTATCCTCGGGCGCAGTGGTCCCTCCGGCAGCTGCCAACGACCTGGTGATCGAGCGGGCGCACGTGGTGCGCTCCTGCCTGTTCGACATCGGCGACGAGATCCTCCTCGACCGGGCCGAGCAGCTGCTGGGCGGCGACGAGCCGACGCAGCGGCTGCGCCTGTCGCGGGCGGGGGCGGGCGCGCTGGCGATCAAGTCGCTGCCCCTCGACGTCAAGCTGGAGCCGATCGAGGTCGAGCTCGAGGGGGGCCTGCGCCTGCGGCGGACGGCGGCCCGGCTGTTCGACTACGGCACCGTCTCGGTCCGCTACCAGTACGACGTCCCCGAGGGTACGACCCTCACCGAGCTGCTCCCCACGCTGGGCGACCTGTACGACACCACGCGACCCGAGGGGGAGGCCCGGGCGACGGTCGAGGGCCTGATCCCCCGCCTCGGCGACGCGCTCCTGCGCGGCTCGACGCGCGAGGAGGCGCTGGTGTACACCGTCGTGTTCGTGGAGGCGTTCGCCGGGCACCCCACGGCGGCCGAGGTGCTCGCGCACCGCGGGACCCTCGCCAAGCTCCTGCAGGGGGAGGTGGTGCACCGCCCCATGGCCCCGGGCGAGCTGGACGAGCGGCTGCGCTACGCCTTCTCGTACCTCGACGACGACCTGGTGGTGGTCGACTCGGAGGTGGCCTTCGTCCTCGAGCCCTCGGGCAGCCCCGACGTGCTCGACACCCTGGAGCTGGCGGCCGCCCACCTGATCGGCCTGCGCTGCTACGACGAGGTCCTCGACCGCGAGCTGGCCCGGATCGTGGACGACGTCGGCTTCGCCGGCTCCCGCGCCTGGCGCCTCCTGTGGAGCCCCTACAGCTCCCTGACCGGCGACGTGCAGCGGCGCTGGCTGGAGATCACCGAGGTGACCGAGCGGATCGACAACTCGATCAAGGTGGTGGGCGACGCCTACCTGGCCCGGGTGTACCGCGGCGCCCTCGACCGGTTCGGGATCCCCCTGTGGCGCGACGCCGTCATGCGCAAGCAGGCCCGGATCGCCCAGCTGTTCGAGTTCCTCATGGGCCAGCTGGAGGGCCGCCGCATGGTGCTCCTCGAGGCGGCGATCGTGGTGCTGATCGTGCTGGAGATCCTGCTGTTCCTGGAGACGAAGTAGGGAGCCCCTCGGACTCGACCGATCAGCGCTCGACCTCCCCCTCCCGCGCCCTCCCTCGCCCCGTCCATCCCCAGCGCCGCCCTCCAATAATCTCGCCCCCGGAGGAGCCCATGCCCCGCAGGCTGGCCGCCGCGCTGGTCCTCGCCCTCTCCCTCACCGCCGTCGCGCCCGCGCAAGACGCCGGGCCCAGCGACGGGCTCCCCCTCACCCGCGAGGCGATCCAGGCCCGGCTGGACGCGCTGCCGGACAGCGCCCTCGACGAGCCGAGCCGGGAGGCGGCGGCAGCGGCCTACCGGCAGGCGCTCGAGGCGATGCGGGCCGCAGACGAGGCAGCGGCCCGGGCCAACCAGTTCGAGCGGCTGGCGGCGGAGGCCCCGACACGCCTGGCGACGATCCGCGCCGAGCTGGAGCAGCCGCCCGCGCCGCCGAAGGTGGAGGTCCCCCTCGACGCCACCCTCGCCTGGGTGGAGCAAGGGCTCGATCAGGCGGAGGAGGAGCTCAAGCAGGCGCGCCAGGAGGTGGAGCAGGTCCAGGTCGAGCAGG
>JAWLGW010001092.1:0-2803 GCA_041690735.1 Planctomycetota bacterium | reverse complement strand
GCCGTCAGGACGTGGGGCGCGTCGCGTCCGAGGCGCCGCAGTCCTCGCAGGTCCAGCTGTCGCGTGTCCCGGAGGGGGTCTGCATGGTGCCGCGGCCGCCCGACCACAGGGGGATCGGCGTGTAGCGCAGGTCCTCCGACTTGCAGTAGCCGCAGCGGCGGCGCGGGTCGCGCGACCACTCCTCGCCGCAGGCCTCGCAGCGGATCCAGATCAGCTCGCCGCGGCGCGAGCCCTGCAGGCGCTCCTCTTCGCCGCACTTGGCGCAGGTGATGTCGGCCATGGCCTCCCTCGCCTCAGTCGTCCAGCTCGATCGAGCTCACGAACCTCAGCCACTCGCTCTGCATGGCGTTCGCGTCCACGCCGGGGAAGGCCTGCTCGAAGGCGTCGGCCGTGTCGCGCACCCGGTGGACCGCCTGCAGCAGCTTGCAGAAGCTGGCCCGGTACTTGCCGCCCTCGCCCTCGAGGAGGAAGTAGGCCAGGGTGGCCGCGATGTGATAGTTCTGCACCGTCATGAACTGCTGGTGGGTCTGTCCCATGAACTGGCGCAGCGGGGGGAGCGAGCCCTTGTTGGTGACGCAGTAGGCGAACGGCCCCTCGATCATGCCGTGGCCCATGGGGATCGTGCGCGGGTGGGTCAGCTTCCAGCCCTTGCCGTCGAACACGTGGTAGCCCATGAAGTTGGCGATCGCCTCCACGGACCAGAAGTGGTGCTGGATCTGGCGGCGGTTGTCGTAGTCGTGCTTGGAGTATTCGAAGGCGATCTGGTGGGTCACCTCGTGGACCAGCGGAATGATCACCTGCTCGAACCGCTCGATCTTGAAGACCATGCCCGTGGCTTCCTTGGGCTCGTAGGTCACGAAGCACGGGTTGAGCTTGCCGTTGGTCTGCAGGTAGAAGGCCGCCCCCTGGATCCCCTGGTTGGCGAGGGCGGCGCCCTGCGGCCCCGCCTCCGCCCGCACCCGCTCGGTCAGCTCCCGCTGGGTCTGGGTGACGATGATCGGCAGCTTGCCGGTGGGCGGCTGGAGGTCCCACAGCGCGCCGAACCGGCTCAGGAAGTAGGCCCGATACGAGGTGACGTGGGCCAGGATCTGCTTCGCCGTCCGCAGCGGCATGGTGGTCCGCACCTCGTGGACCTCGTCCGAGACCACCCAGGGGTCGCTCCAGCTGGAGTGGCGCCGGTTGAGCGCCTCCACCGCGGTGGCGTCGAGGTGCTCGCCGTCGACCACCTCGCCGCCGGACTCGAGCAGCTTCTTCTCGGTGGCGCTGACCCAGCGGATGTACGGCTCGAAGTACCCGAGGTCGAGCTTGTCGAGGGCCTCCTGGGAGGGGAACCGGGTCTGGATCAGCTCCAGGTATCGCCGGTAGCGCGCGGGCGCCTCCTCCTCGGTGGCGAGGGCCGCCTCGGCCAGGGCCAGCGACACCGCCGCGTGGGCCTCCTCCCGCTCCTCGGCCAACTTGTCGGCGAAGCCGTCCCTGGGGTCGTTGCCGCGCGCCAGCCGCTTCTCGACCTTCTGCAGCTCCCGGCGGGCCTTGTCGTTCTCGGGGTCGACCTCCAGCGCCAGCAGGAGCTCCGCCTTGGCCGCGGCGTAGTCCTTCCCGCGGGTGGCGTACTTGGCGAGCTTGATCAGCTCCTTCTCGATCGTCCGCAGGGCGGACTTCTCGGCCGAGGTCAGGTCGCCCGAGTCGGCGCGCGCGGGCGCGGCGAGGGCGAGGGCGGCGAACAGGACGATCAGCGGGGTCGCGGCGAAGCGGGCGGACATGAGGGCAGCCTCCGGGGCCGGTGCGGCCGGCTACCCTACCGAAACGGCCGCCCGCACGCCCGCGCGCCCGGGCGCTTCCGGGAGACCAAGAGAGTTCGCGCACGCGAAATCCGGCTCATGAGACTTGCTCGCGCAGCCAAGGTCAGAACGGCATTGGGCTGCCCCCGGCGAGCCAGGCCACGAAGCCAACGAGGTAAGCGGGCAGGAGCGCCGCGTCAGCGGCAAGCGCAAGCGGCACCAGGGGAGCCTGCAGGAGGACCTGCGCGATCGCCTTCGCTGGGTGAGGTGGCTCCGTCCATTCGGTCGAGCCTGTCCCCGCCGAGCGTCCCTCGAAGAACACCTCCAGGCGGTCGCGCTCAGGCGTCCACACGACTCCCGTGAAGGAGGCCTCGGTGAGGCGCTCCAGCACCACCAGGCGCCGAGGCCGCGGTCCGCCGTCGTGGACGCTGCGACACTCGGTCCAGTGCTGGCTGCCGCCGGAGTCGACCGAAGCGACGTCCCACGCTCGCAGACGCGCTCCAGATCGCGCGATCACGTGGATCCGGTCCTCGTAGACGGCACCCTCGACGTGGGTGGCCCGCGCCACGACCGTATCGTCGGCGCGCCAGTCGATGCCGGGGCGCTCGAACACCAGGCACGAGAAGCAGCCGGGAGCGGCGGCCAGGAGCGAGAGCAGCAGATGCCGACGC
The DNA here is from genome assembly GCA_041690735.1 of Planctomycetota bacterium. Classification (GTDB taxonomy): domain Bacteria; phylum Planctomycetota; class J058; order J058; family J058; genus JAWLGW01. Next base: position 354 of record JAWLGW010001092.1, on the reverse strand, counting down.
CGGACCATTCGCCCTCCTCCTGCCAGCAAAGCTGGGGATGGCAGCGGCGTCCAGATGTCGGCTGGGCGAACGGCGCGAGCGGGGGCCGCTCTAGCCGCCCTTGGCCCGCTCCTCCGCTTCCGGCCGCCTCGCGACGGTGATCGGAGGTGTGTCCGTCCCGCGCAGGTAGCGGTAACCAGCCAGCCCGTAGCAGACCAACGCCACGTAGGGGCCGAACCCGAGCGCCCCGACCAGGACGATCAGGCCGAACAGCGCCAGCGGCAGCGTCGGCAGGTACACCGCGCTGAAGCCGAGGGCGAGGAGCACGCCCGCCAGGAGCCCTCCGCCGATCCAGGTCGCCCGCCGACCCGCGGC
>JAWLGW010001091.1:0-2810 GCA_041690735.1 Planctomycetota bacterium | reverse complement strand
CGAGCCGCTGCAGGTAGCGGGCGTAGGCCACCTCGCCCGCCCGGGCGCCCGCCGCGAACAGCCCGTAGTGGACGAAGAAGTCGGTCGAGGCGAGGCCGTCGAAGAACTCCTCGATCCGCCCGGCGTCGCCGGTGCGGACCACCACCGCCAGCTCCTTGAGGAACAGCGCCAGGGTGAAGTGCAGCAGCCCGGCGCCCTCGACCGCGGCCCGCCGCCGCACCTCGCTCCACCGCAGGGTGCCGTCGGCGCGGCGGAAGGGCGCCAGTCGCCCCTCCTGCGCCGCGAGCTCGCGCTGATACCGCGCGGTGAGGCGCTCGACCTCGCGCTGGAGACCGGCGGCGAGGTCGGGGGAGCGCGCCCGCATGCTCTCGATCACCGTCTCGCGCGTCCGCTGCAGGTAGCCCAGGCGACCCTCGAGGCCCCAGCTCCCCATGTCCCGCACGTTGTCGAGGCGGTCGAAGTATTTGATCAGGTGCGAGCCCCGCGGGGCGTCGCGGAAGCGGCCGTAGTAGGCCCGGTCGCGGGCCGCCTTGTCGCCGCCGAACCGCTCCAGCGGGTCGAGGGTCACGTCGTGCACGTGCGCCGCCACCCTGGGGCCGAAGCGGCGCCGGAGCTCCGCGAGCGAGTGGCGCGTGTCCTCCACCACGTCGTGGAGGACCGCGGCGGCCGCCACCTCGCCCCGCAAGGCGCCCGACCGCGCCGCCTCGGAGGTGAGCAGCGCGTCGGTCACCCGGAAGGCGTGCAGGATCGCCGGCCGGCCGCCGTCGCGGACCTGCCCGGCGTGAGCCTCGCGCGCGAAGGCGACCGCCCGCTCCACCAGCGCCGCGTCGCCCGCCGGCAAGACCGCCCGTGCCCGAGCCACGGTCTCGGCCGCCGCGCGCGCCACCTCGTCCTGCGCCGCGGCGGGGGAAGCGAGCGCCAGCATGAGGAGCACCGGCAAGGCGCGCGCTCTCACGGAGCACCTCGCGCGAGTGCGGGTCCGTGGAGGGGAGGTCTCGGATGTCGTCCCGGAGCGAGCGCTCGCGTGAGGTGGCGCGACAAGGAGGTGCGGGCGTAACTGCGGACGCCACCGTGTGTCCCTGTCGAGACGGGAGAGCCCGCACCTCCGCCGGAGCGCTCTCCCCCAGAAACCACCCTGTCCGCTCGTGCGCCGCGCGCTCGGCTCCCGCACATCACCGCCTCAGTCGCGGCCGAGGGCGTCGATCGGCGCCAGGAGGCCCCCGTGCTCCTCAGCCGGCCGATCAGCGCCGCCGCTGGCGTCGATCACCAGGTCGTCGCCGTGCACCAGGGCGTCGTCCATGGCGCGGGTCCGCTCCACGCGCCGCAGCAGGTCCTGCAGCGGCTCGCCCCGGTCAGGCCCGAGGCGGGCATACGCGGCCCGCAGGACCTCCGCCTCGTCGGCGTAGGTCTCCAGGCGGTTCGACGACGGGTCGCCGAGGGCGTCCTCGAAGCGGCTGGCGCTGCGCCGTCGCCCCATGTCGGCGAACAGGTCGGTGCGCCCGCGGTACGGGTCGCCCGCAGCGCCCGGCGCGGCCCCGCCCAGGTGCCAAGCCAGCTCGCTCGCCGACAGGTCGTCGAACAGCGGCGCGCCCCGGTGGTTCTCGTCGTACACCGCGCGCAGGTGCGCCTCGCGCGACCGGCTGTAGGAGTCGGTGGCGACCTCGACCCGCCGCTCGAGCTCGGCCTCGTCCTCGCGGACCAGGTGCTCGGCGTAGGCGTCGAGCGAGCCGTAGCGCGCCTCCATGCGGGCCCGCAGGGCGGGGTGCCCCTCCAGCCGCGCCAGGGCGGCCTGGCGCCGGTCGTCCGCCAGCTTCGCCTCGCGGGCGGCGCGCTCCAGCCGGCCGGCGTACATGGCCTCGTCCCGGTGCAGGGGGGCGTACAGGTAGTCGCGGTAGCCGGTCCAGGCGGTGTGGTAGGCCTCGGCCGCCTCCTCGATGTCCTCGGGCTCGGCGTCGGGGGCGTTGACCGCCCGCACGAACTCCAGCCCGGCCTCGCGCATCGCCGCCCGGGCGGCGCGGTCGTCGATGAACGTGTTCACCCGCTCGGCGACGTCGTCGGCCACGTACAGCACCACCGCCAGCTCGGCCGCGGTGTAGAACCAGCCGCCGAGCCGGGCCAGGCGGGCGCCGCCCAGGCCCAGGCGGGCGAGGGTGCCGGTCTGGCGGGCGCGGCGGAGGTCGTACACCCACCGGATCCCCTGCACGCCGGCTCGGACCGCGGCGGTCGACAGGCCCAGGGAGCCGAGCGAGATGGCGAAGGCCCGCCCGGTGAACGTGCCGTCGACGATCTGCGGCAGCGCCAGGCCGGCCGCCAGGACGATGTTCGTCTTGAGGACCGAGCTCACGAACCGCGGCTTGACGAACCGCTCCAGGTAGCGGGCGTAGGCCACCTCGCCGGCGCGGGCGCCCAGCACGAACAGGCCGTAGTGCTTGTAGAAGTCGGTGGTGGCCAGGCTGTCGAAGAACTCCTCGATGCGGGCCCGGTCGCCGGTGCGGACCACCACCGCCAGCTCCTTGAGGAACAGCGCCAGGCCGAAGTGGGCCAGCGAGCCGCCCTCGCGCAGCACCCCGTCGCGGACCACGCGCCGGTAGTCGGCCGTGCCGTCGGCCCGGCGGTAGGCGGCCAGGCGGTCGGGCTCGCCCCGGGCCGCGCCCGCCAGGGCCTCGGCCCGGCCCCGCTCCGTGCCGTAGCGGGTGAAGTCGCGGATCCGCTCCAGCAGCGACCGCTCGGCGGGGGCGCCCTCGCGGGTGAAGGCCTCCAGAGTCCGCCGCACGTCCGTCTCGGTGAGGGCCTCGGTGACGCCCGCCCGG
>JAWLGW010001090.1:0-2818 GCA_041690735.1 Planctomycetota bacterium | reverse complement strand
CCACGCTGGCCACGGCAGCCTTCGACCCGCTCGTGCGGGGCGCCTGCTGCACCCGAACCTCGCCCTCGGGGTCGGCCGCGGCCGCCGCCGCCAGGAGCAGCACCGGCGCCGCCCACCCGATCGCCCTTGGCGCCCTCACTGGCCCGCCCCCTCTCCGGCCGTCTGCTCGCCGCCCGCCTGTTCGGCCGCCCGCCGGTACGCGGCCCGCACCTGCTCGAGCCGGCTGGCAGGCGGCGGCGCCTCGGACGCAGGCGGCGGAGGCGGCGGCGCGGCGGCCGCGGCGGTCGCGGGCGGCGGCGGGTCGACCCGGAGCTCGGTGCGCCCGAGCACGTGCACGATGGGGTGCTCGCCCGCGGGCACCGCGACCTCGCACCGCAGGTGGCGGTGCTTGCCCGGCTTGGCCTCGGCGCCCACCGTCACCTCGAACCGCAGCTCGGTGGCGTCCTTGGTGAAGGGGAGCGCCGGCGCGCTGCAGCCGCGTGGGAGCCCCACCAGGCGCGCCCGGGCCTGGCCCTCGAAGGGCGTGTGCACGGTGACCTGCGCGACCAACGAGGTGGCGCTGCCCTGCACCGCGGCGGCCCGGGCCAGCGACAGCCCCACGCGCTGCGAGGCCACCTCCAGCTCGACCGGCGGGGTGGCGACCCACAGCGGCCCGCGCACCCCGGCCTTGCCGATCGCGACCAGGGGCCACCGGCCGAGGGCGGCCTTGCCGTTGGCGTTGAGCGCGATCTCGGCGCGCTCCTGCCCCTTGGGGATCACCACCCGCTTGCGGGAGCCGACCCCCGGCGGGTCGTACAGGAGCCACACCTCGATCGGCTTGTCGAAGCCCAGCGTGCGCGAGGCCACCACCGCCACGCTCGCCACCCCCTCGCGCACGAGGGGCACGGCGGGCGCCTCCAGCCGCAGGGCGAAGGGCGCGGGCTCGGTCACCGCCACCGCCAGGCGGTCGACCTCCACCTCGTGGTACACGGCGTTGTTGGGGTTCCCCACCGACAGGGGGATCCGGTGGCGCAGCCCGCCCGCGACGGCAGGGTCGGCGAGGTGGCGACCGCGCGCGCCGACGAGGGCGCCGCCGAAGGGGGCGTCGGGCGCGGCCTCCAGGACCACCGGCACCACCGGGGCGCCGGCGGGGCACACGGGCGTGGCGACCGCCGCCACACCGGCCGGCAGCCCGTCGAGCGCCACCTCCACCGCCCCGCGCGCGCCGCTGCGGTCGAGGTGGAGCAGGACGGCGAACCGGTTGCCCCGCGGGATCGCCAGGGCCTGCCGGTCCTGGCTGTTGCGTCCGAAGGTGTGCGGGGAGAGGGACAGCCCCGGCCGCTCCAGGGCCGCCTCGATCCGGTAGGCGAAGGTCGGCCCGCCCCGGTCGAGGAAGTCGCGCACCCGCAGCTCGTACTCCCCGTCGGCGGGGGCCTTGAACCGCAGCGCGCTGTCGGGGCGCCCGCCGCCGTCGTCGTTGCCCACCACGTGCTTGCCGCCGGCGTGGAACACGTTCACCACCGCGTCCAGGGGCGAGCCGAGGTCGCGGGCCCAGGCGCGGACGGTGAAGGTCTGTCCCTTGTTGGCGGCGAACCGAAACCAGTCGTGGTCGCCGGGCCGCTCGATCACGCCGTGCAGGGCGCCGGGCAGCGTCGCCGCGGTGGCGCGCTTGCGACCGTTGGGCTCGACCTCCGTGGTGCCGGCGAGGTCGGCGCGGCGCAGCCACACCGGAGTCGGTGACACGCCCGCGGCGGTCTCCACGAACCACGGGACCGTGCCCTCGGCGCCAGCGGGCACGACGAAGGGCATCGTGACCTCCCCCGCCGGGTCGCCCAGCAGGCGGACCTCCACCGCCTCCCCGGCGCGGCCCCCCGCCGGCAGGGCCACCCGCGGCCGGGGGAAGCGCCCCACGTGCAGGCGGTAGTGCGCGCGCCCGCCGCCGCGGTAGGCGCTCTCGCGCACCTCCACCAGGTAGCGGCCGTCGGCGGGCAGCACCAGCGAGGCGATCCCGTCGCTGCCGCCCAGGGGCGTGTCGTCCGCCACCGCCAGCTCGAACCGCCGCTCGTCGAGGATCGCCACGTACGGGTCGAACATGACGCCGCCCAGCCGCTGCCCCTCGACCTCGACGCTCACCCGCTCGCCGGCCTTGCCTTCGAATGCGAACAGGTCCACGTCCTCGCTGGTGATCCGGCCCGTCACCGTCACGTCGAGGGGCACCGCCTGCGCCTGCGTGAGGTCGCCGTTGGGCTCCGCCTCCGCCACCTCGGGCAGGGCGCCCACGTGGAAGGTCCGCAGGTCGCTGACCCCGCTACGGCAGCGCACCCGGAAGGGGTGCTCGCCCAGGGGCGCGTCGGCCGCGATCGCCAGGCGCACCCGCACCACCTTGCCCTTCTTCTTGGGCACGACCTTCAGGGAGCGCACCGAGAGGCCCGGCCGATAGAAGATCAGGTCGGCGGCGTCGAACAGGCGCTCGCCGCGGAGCGTGACCACCACCTCGGTCCCCCGCTGTCCGCCCGGCGGCCCGAGCCACTCCAGCTGCGGCGAGGCGGCCTGGGCAGGCGCACACAGCAGCGCCACGAGCCCCAGCACGAGCCCCAAGAAGCCCGGCTTGCGGAGCACCTCGCGCGGGTGCGGGTCTTCGCAAGACGTCGCTGTTGGACCGACCAGGAGCGAGCACCCGCGCGAGGTGGGCGGAGCGGCGGCGGGTGCGGCACCTCGCAGACAACCGTCGCCCTCGCCCCGGGAGGAGGAGCGCCCGCCGTCGCGGAGCCTCTGCGGGGGCGATTGTGGGGGGGAGGCTGTCGCAAAATGGCCGGCGGATCGGAGCACCTCGCGCGAG
>JAWLGW010001089.1:0-2830 GCA_041690735.1 Planctomycetota bacterium | reverse complement strand
CCAGGCAGGAGTCGATCGTCTCGCCGCAGCGGTCCCAGGGCAAGCAGGTATTCTCTGCACCCCACGGCTCGTTGCGACACCATCACCGACTCGCGCGGAACCACAGGGTTGGCCTGCGAGGGCATACTCTCTCGAGGTCGAGGAGGCGCATGATCAGGCTCGCAGCACGAGGACTTGTGGCGCTGGCCCTCCTGGCGCCGTGCTCGCTCCAACCGGCAGCCGCGCGCCCGGCGCTGCCTCCTCTGCTCTTACGCCACCAGGTCGACTGGTTCGGCGAGCGCCTGCTCGACGCGTGGCCGGGGATCGGTGACCGCAGCATCGGCGTGGCCCAGGTGGGCGACCTCGTCGCTCGGATCAAGGACGCGGTGGGCCAGGCGCGGGGACGTCCCTTGAGCGGCCCCGCCGACCGGTGGTCGATCCGCAACGACATCGAGCTGCAGGAGCTGCTCGATCGTCGCCCCCGGGCGCTGCGGGGATTCCCCGGCAAGGTGTGGGCTCCCCTCGAGCTGCCGGCCCTGCGAGACGCGATCGAGGCGGCCCTGACGCGCTACGCGCAGCTCACCGGCGACCGCCCCGACGGCGTCACCCCCACCCTGCTGGTGGCCTGGATCATGAAGGAGAGCTCGGCCAACCCCTACGCCTCGCCCTACGCCTCGTCGAGCGCCCGCTCGACCGCCACCGGCCTGCTCCAGATCACCCGCACCACCTACGACGACCTGGTCCGCCGCGGCCGCTTCCCCGCCCAGGCCATCCAGGCCGGCCACCTGCCGGCGCGGTGGGACGAGCCGGCCCTGTGCGACCCCGTCACCAACCTGCTGGCCGCCCTGTTCGTGCTGCGCGAGAAGCGGCGCGGCGGCAAGAGCGTCGAGGAGGGGCTGCGCCGCTACTACGGGAGCGGCGAGGCGGCCGCCGAGGCGCGCTACGCGCGCGGCGTGCTGGCGGGCGAGGCGTACCTGCGCCAGGAGCTGGGCGGGACCGAGGTCCCCGCCGACATCGGGCGGAGCGCCCGCGAGGTCAGCGCCCTGCTGGCGGAGACAGGACGGCGGGTCCGCCGCCCGTGACCCGGCCCGGACGCGCAGGGGCGAACGAGAGCACGGCCGGCGCGCCCCCGGCGAGGCCGTGCACCACCACCCGGGGCTGGCGCCCCCCCTCGAGGGCGTAGCTGAGGGAAGGGGTCGTCTCCTCCTCGCCTGCTACCGAGTACAGCCGCTCGACCTGGGCCGTCGCCGGTCGCCAGCGGAGGACCTCGAGGTAGCTCCCCCCGCGCCAGATCGCTCCGCGCAGCAGCAGGAGCAGCTCGTCGACGCCCCGGAAGCCGATCACCTGCACCGTCGGCGAGCCGGCGTTGGGCGGCAGGGTGACCGTCGCGCCCAGGCGCTCGCCGACCCCGAGCGCGACCACGCGCACGTCGTAGCGCTCGGCTTCGCACAGGGGCGCGTCGACCCACACGCCGTCGACCACGGTGGCCCCCTGCGGCAGCCCCTCCTGCGGGGGGACCTGCCAGATGCGGGGCGGGTCCGCGCGCTGGTAGCGCTGGGGCTCCCCCGTCGCCACGAGCGCCGGCTTCGCTGCCGCTCTCCAGGCGGCCTCCAGTCCCGCGGTGGCGCCCGCCTCGCCCAGGTCGGCGGCGGCGAGCTGCCGCAGGTGCAGGTGCGCCGGCTCCTCGGCCGAGGCCCGCTCGAAGGTCAAGGGCGCCAGGGCGCCGGCGCCCAGCCCCAGGGCGAGCACGGCGGCGACCTGGGCGGTGGGGGCGCGGCGGTTCATGGAGGCTCCTTCGCGGCCGAGAGGCCCGCTCCCCTCCTTTCGGTCGCCAGCGCCGGTCCCCTTGAGGAGCCTCAGGCTCCGCCGCGCTCCACCATGGCGCGGAACGCCCGCCAGCCGGCCAGCCGCTCGGGCGTGAGGGTGGGCGCGGGCCCCGGACCGCTCTCCCACCGGCCGGGCGCCGCGGCTGCGCGGCCGGCCGCCCGGTGCTCCACCGCCCGCAGCCAGCGACGGGTCTCACGCGGCAGGCGGACCCCCGCGTTCACCACCAGCCCGGTGACCGACTGGCGGTGGTGACGCCGGCGGACGTGGCGCTTCTTGCGCCGGTGCACCCGGTAGCCGTGCTCGGCGCACAGCCGCTCCGTGAGGCCGATCAGCTCCCTCACCCGCCCGCCGCCCACGTCTCGCGAGAAGGAGAAGGTGAGGTCGTCGGCGTAGCGGCTGTACCGGGCGCCGAAGCCGTGGGCCAGGCCGGCCAGGCGGGCGTCGAGGCGCACGTTGACGAGGTTGCTCAGGCGGGGCGAGGTGGGGGCCCCCTGCGGCAGGCCGCCCTCGTGGGTGGTGAGGCGCACCAGCAGGTCGGTCGCCCGGCGCCCCCACCCGATCGCGCGCAGGAACCGCCGCACCGCCTCGCTCGACGTCGCGGGGAAGAAGCCCTCGAGGTCGAGGTGGATCACCACCGCCTGGCCCGTGTGCCGCTCGGCGTGGGTCACGATCGAGCGGCCCCGCTCGAACCCCATGGCCGCCTCGTGGCTGCGGAGGCGCGCCAGCAGGCGGCGCAGGATCCGCCGCTGCACCCGCTTGAGCTCCCGATCGGGGGCGGCGATCCGGCGCACGCCGCCGGCGCGCTTCTCGATCGTGAAGGTGTCGTAGGTCGGCTCGAGCGCCGCCAGCGCCTCGGCGGAGAGGTCCAGACGCCCGGCGAGGTCGGCCACCGTGCGGCCCCCCTCCCACCAGCGTCGCAGTCCCTCCAGCAGGCTCACCGGCGGCTCCGCTCCCTCCGGAAGAGTGACGGCGGGCGCCAGGGCGCCCCCCGGGCGTGCTATCGCGGCGCGCTACCGCCCCCGGT
>JAWLGW010001088.1:0-2837 GCA_041690735.1 Planctomycetota bacterium | reverse complement strand
GCGGGCGGCGGGGGGCGGCCGCCCGCCCGCGCCACGGCGGCGATGACGGCGCCCATGACGTGGACCGGCGCGCCCTCGGGCAGGCCGGCCCGGGGGCCGGCGGCGAGCGTCCACAGGCCGAAGCCCGCGCCGAAGGCGTACAGGACAAGGAGCGTCACTCGCAGGCCGAGGTAGCTCTGGGCCACCCAGGGGGGGATCGGCGAGGGCGCGTCGGGCGGCGGGGCGGTCACGGCTTCAGGATCCGTGACCCCAGCGCTCGCGGCAAGCGCGCCTACAATCGGCGCCGTGAACGCTCCCTCCGCAGGCCTGGCCCCGGGCGCTCCGCGCACCTTTCACTTGGACGGCATGCACTGCGCCTCCTGCGTCGGGCGGGTCGAGCAGGCGATCGCCGCCGTGGCGGGGGTGCGCTCGGTCGAGGTCAGCCTGCCCCTGGCGCGGGCGACGGTGGCCCTCGAGCCGCTCCTCGACGAGGCGCAGCAGGAGGCGGCGCAGCGCGCGGTGGTCGAGGCGGTGGGGCGGGCCGGATACGGCGCCGCGCCCGCGGCGGAGAGCGAGACCGGCGGCGGCGCCCTGGAGGCCGAGGCGGAGGCGGCGCGCCGGCGGCTGGCGCACCAGGAGACGGCTCGCCGGGCCTTCCTGGGGGCGACGCTCCCGAGCCTGCCCCTGGTGGCGCTCGCCTGGAGCCCCCTGGTCGGGGTGACGCTGCCGGGCTGGACCGCCTGGGCGCAGGCCGGCCTGGCCACGGTCGTCCTGGTGGCGGGGCGCTCGCTGCTGGTGAACGCGCTGCGGCAGGCCCGCCACGCGGCGGCCAACATGGACACCCTGGTGGCGCTGGGGGCGGTGGCGGCGTATGGCGCCAGCGTCCACGCGATCGTGACCGGGGTCGGACATCCCCACTTCGGCGCCGTCGGCATGATCGTGGCGCTGGTCCTGCTGGGGCGCTTCCTGGAGGCGCGGGCGCAGCGTCGCACCGGTGAGGCGCTGCGGGCGCTGCTGGACCTGGCGCCGCAGGTCGCGCACCGGCTGGGGGACGACGGCGCGGTCGTCGACGTGCCGGCGGCGGGCTTGCAGGTGGGCGACCGGGTGCGGGTGCTGCCCGGCGAGAGCCTGCCCGCCGACGGGCGAGTCCTGGCCGGGACGAGCGACGTGTCGGAGGCCCTGCTGACGGGCGAGAGCCTGCCCGTCCCCAAGGGCCCCGGGGACCCGGTCGTGGCCGGCACCACCAACGGCCCCGCCCCGCTGGTGGTCCGGGTGGAGCGCACAGGAGGCGACACGCAGCTGGCGCGGATCGTCCGCCTGGTCGCCAGCGCGCAGGGGTCGAAGGCCGCGGCCCAGCGCCTGGCGGACCGGGTGTCGAGCCTGTTCGTGCCGATCATCCTCACCATCGCGCTGCTGACCCTGGCCGGGTGGACCGCCTTGGGCGCGCCCGTCGAGGCGGGGCTGCTGGCCGCGGTGTCGGTGCTGGTGGTGGCCTGCCCCTGCGCGCTGGGGCTCGCCACGCCGACCGCGATCGTCGTTGGCGTGGGGCGGGCCGCGGGGCTGGGCGTGCTGATCCGCGAGGCCCCTGTCCTCGAGGCGCTGGCGGACGTGACCCACGTGGTGTTCGACAAGACCGGCACCCTCACCGAGGGGCGGTTCACGGTGCGCGAGGTCCGTCTGCCGCCGGACGCGCCGCCCGCACAGGAAGGGCAGGTGGTCGCGCTGGCCGCCGCGCTGGAGGCCCACAGCGAGCACCCGCTGGCGCGCGGGGTGGTCGCCGAGCGCGATCGGCGGGGCCTGCCGGCGCTGGCGGCCGAAGGGGTCGAGGTGAGCGTGGGGGGCGGGCTGCGCGGGCAGGTGGTGGGGCGCACCGTGCGCGTCGGCTCGCTCGCCTTCCTGGTCGAGCAGGGCCTGGACGCGGCCGCGCTGGCGCCGAGCGAGCAGGTGGACGGCAGCGTGGTGGCCGTCGCCCGTGACGACGTCGTGCTGGGCGCCCTGGTGCTCGAGGACGCGCCCCGCCCGACCGCGCGCGAGGCGGTGGCGCGCCTGCGGGCCGCCGGCCTGGCGCCGGTGCTCCTCAGCGGCGACCGGGCGCCGGCGGCGCGAGCCGTGGCCGCGGCGCTGGGGATCGAGACGGTGCTGGCCGAGGTGCCGCCGGCGGGCAAGCTGACCGAGGTGGAGCGCCTGCGGGCCGCGGGGGCGCGGGTCGCCATGGTGGGCGACGGCCTCAACGACGCCCCCGCCCTGGCCGCCGCCGACGTCGGCGTCGCCATGGGTCGCGGCACCGACGTGGCGAAGCAGACGGCGGCGGTGATCCTGCTCCGCGACGACCCGCTGGCGGTGGCGGAGGGGGTGGCCCTCGCCCGCCGCACCCTGGCGACGATCCGGCAGAACCTCGCCTGGGCGTTCGGCTACAACGTGGTCCTGGTGCCGCTGGCGGTGATCGGCCACCTCCAGCCGGTGCTGGCCGCCGCGGCCATGGCGCTCAGCTCGGTGCTGGTGGTCGCCAACAGCCTGCGCCTGCGCCGAGCCCCCCTCTCCTGAACCAGGATCAGTCGGTCGCGGCCTCCCCCCGCCCCGCGCGCGCGGGCGCCGGCTGCAGCCGATAGGTGACCGTCACCCGCGCCTCGATCCGCTGCCGCCCGGGCTCGATCGGCGTGGCGGCCTGGCCGCCCGCCGAGGCCGCCAGGCTGCGGGCCTCCAGCCGGGGCGTCAGCCACTGCACCGACCCCTCGGTCACGTCCTGCACCCGCCCCAGCCGCACCCCCAGCGCCTCGCTCAGGGCGCGCGCCTTGTCGCGCGCCTCCTGCGCCGCCCGCCGCAGGGCCTGCTGCTGCGGCGCTCGAGTCCTTTACGCC
>JAWLGW010001087.1:0-2841 GCA_041690735.1 Planctomycetota bacterium | reverse complement strand
GGGGGCACAGCCAGTCGTCCATGGCGTCCGTGACCCCGTACAAGGGGTCGGTCACCAGCCACTTGCGCGCCCGCCGGTGGCGGTCGATCGCCACGTTCGCCGCCTGCACCGCCTCGGCCAGCTCGTGGCGCTCGCGCACCTTGGCCCGCGGGCGGCGGTAGTCCTCGCACTGCTTGAGGTGCTGCAGCACCGCGGCGAAGAAGCGGCCCACCCGCTCGGGCTCCCGCTCGCCGCCCGCGCCCTTGTCGGGGTAGGCGACGACCGTCTGCTGGGCGCAGTACGGGCAGTACCACCGCCCCTCCAGGTCGCGCACCCGCCACACCGCGTGGCGCGACACCTTGTGGCGGATCTTGTCGAGCTGCCGCGCGCGGGCGCCGGCCTCCACCCGCTCGCGCAGCTCCTCGGCCGGTCGCGGCCGCCCCCCCAGCACCTTGTAGGGCTTGCACAGGTCGAGGTGCGCCGCGGCCTGCTGGAGCGCCGCGGCGTCGGGGGTCGCCCCTTGCAGGCGGATCTCCTGGGCGACGCCGCAGAAGGGGCACAGCCAGCGCCGCTCCTGATCGACGAGCTGAAAGGAGCGCTCCCGCTCGAAGCGGGCGCGCAGCCGCTCCAGCCGGTTCTTGGCGGCGCTGCGGGCGCGGGCCTCCTCGAGGTCCCGCGCCGGACGGAGGCGGTCCTCGCCCCGGGCGAAGGCGGCGCACTCCAGCAGGTGCTCCACCACCCGCTCCAGGAACGGCGACTCCTCGGGCGCCGGGCCCCAGGCGGCCGAGTCGTCGAGGGGGTGAGGCGGCAGCTCCACCCCGGTGGCCTCGGCGCAGTAGGGGCAGATCCAGCGCTGCGCGTCGTCGGCGAACCGGAAGCGCCGGTCGTCCTGGAACCACTGGGCGACCCGCCCCTTGAACACCAGGAATCGCGCCCGGTGGCGCAGCCGCTCCATGGGCTCGGGCTGGGCCTCGAAGTAGGCCCACCCGGTGCACTCGCGCACGAAGTGCAGGGCGATCTTCTCCTCGATCGGCTCGTCCATGCGCAGGTTGCGGGCGCCGATCCGCAGGCAGTAGGGGCACAACCAGTTGTTGCCGCGGACGATGACCTTCCACCGGTCGTCGCTCGCCAGCGCCTCCTCGACCCGTCGCTCGATCGTCCGCTGGCTGAGCAAGCGCTACCGCCTCCGCGACGTCTGGCGCGAGGTGGCGTCCGCGGTCGCCTCGTCCACCAGCCGCAGGTAGCTGAAGTAGCGCTCCTCGTCGACCTCGCCCCCCTCCACCGCGGCGCGCACGGCGCAGCCCGGCTCGGTGCGGTGCAGGCAGTCGCGGAACCGGCAACCCGCGGCGGCGGCGGCGATCTCCCGGAAGCCCTGCATGATCTCCCGCGGCTCGAGGTCCCACAGGCCGAAGCCGCGCAGGCCCGGCGTGTCGACCACGAACCCGCCGCCGGCCGAGCCCTCACGCCGGGGCAAGGCGATCAGCTCCGCCGCGGTGGTGGTGTGACGCCCGCGCCCGTCGTGCTCGCTCACCTCGCCGGTGCGCAGCCGCAGGCCCGGCCGCACGGCGTTGAGGAGGGTCGACTTGCCCACGCCCGAGGGGCCGACCACCACCGAGATCCGCCCCTCGAAGGCCGCCGCCAGCTCGGGCACGCCCTGCCCGGTCTCGGCGCTCACCAGCAAGGTGGGGTAGCCCAGCGCCTCGTACACGGCGGCGTCCTCCCCCACCAGCTCGAGGTAGTCCCCCCCCGCGAGGTCGACCTTGTTGAACACCAGGAACGGCTCCAGCTCGTCGCGCTCGCAGGCTACCACCAGGCGGTCCAGGAACGCCCGCTTGTAGGGGGGGTCCAGCACCGCCACCACCAGGAACACCCGGTCGACGTTCGCGACCAGCACCTGGTCGCGCTTGAAGTCGCGGACCCGGCGCAGCGCGGTGCGCCGCTCCTCGATCGCCTCGATCATGCCGCGGGGCTCGCCGCCCTCGCCGGCCTCGTCGATCGCCGCCTGCGCCTCGACCGGCTGGCCGCTGGCGTCGACCGGCTGCACCTCGACCCGGTCGCCCACCGCCAGGCGGCGGCCGCGCTTGCGGAAGATCTTGGCCCTGAGGTCGCACTGGAAGCTGCCCAGCTCGGTCGCGACCGCGCTCGAGGTGCCGACGATCTTGGTGACGGTGCCGCGGAGCCGACTCACCTCGCCATTATACGGAAGGCGCGCGACCCGCCTCGGCGCTAACGGGAAGGCCGCAGCGGACTTGGGGCAGCCCGGCGGCGGCGGTGATTCGGCGCCGGCGGTATACTCGCCCCCCGAACGTGACGGGGCTTCCCCGACCGCTCCTCCGGCCTTGGATTCGGGCACATGCTCACCTACGGCGACGTGATCGCAGGCCGCCTCCTCCTCCACGAGGGGGCGGTGACCCAGCAGGGCATGTGGGCCGCCCTCCGCGAGGTGGCGGCCGCCCGGCTGTCGATCGGCCTGATCGAGGCCCTGGCCCGCGGCCCCCTCGCCACCCTCGGCGGCGCGCAGGCCCTCGAGCGCAGCCAGCGCAACCGGTCGCTGGTGGAGCGCGTCGAGGTCGAGCGGACCCTGGCCCGCCTGGTCCAGCAGAGCCGCCTGGTCCCCGACGGGCGCATTCGCGAGCTGTACAACCGGGTCCGCGCCGGGTCGTTCCAGGAGACGCTGGTCAGCCTGCTGGTGGAGGAGCGGCTGCTCACTCCCCGGCAGGCCCAGAACCTGCGCGCCCGCATGGAGGAGCGCCTCGAGGAGGTGCGCGCGGACCGGGTGCAGGCCCTGCGCAACCTGGTCGCCACCCTGGGGCCCCACTTCAACGCCGAGGAGGGGAGGCGCGTCGAGGAGGTGTTCGCCTC
>JAWLGW010001086.1:0-2848 GCA_041690735.1 Planctomycetota bacterium | reverse complement strand
GGCCGCCCGGCTGAACCGGTGGGCACGCGATCGGTCGCGCGCCGCCCTGGGGCTGGTCGCGCAGGTGACGCTTCCAGGCGTGACCCTGTTCCTCCTGGCCGTGCAGGCCCTGTACACGGTCAAGCTCCTGCGACACGGCGCACCCGCCGCGCTCGAGGCGCTGACGGACCTCGGCGGCGTGGCCTCCCCCCCGGCGTGGGCGACGCTGATCGGGATCGGGGCGGGCATCGGCGCGACATGCGGCGGCGGCGTGGTCACGGTCGAACGGCATCCGCCTCCTTGGGGCAAGGAGCAACGGCGAGGCATGAGCGCCGCGAGCTGGATGCTAGCGCTCCTGATCCTGCTGGTCGCAACCCCGATCTTGTTCGCAGGATCGCTGCTGTCGGGGACGCCGCTCCTCGCCGGGCTGTGCCGCGGCGCGATCGGCGGCCTGGCCATAGGCACGCTGCTGGTCGCGCCGGGGCTGCCGATCGCGATCGAGCAGGCGTCTCGCCTGGAGCGCCGCTGGCTGGACGGCGGGGTCAGCGACGGCGGATGACCCCGCCGGTCCAAGGCGGCGCGTCGCTGGCGGGGAACGACTCCTCGCTCGCCTCCTGCACCACGTCCACCGGCGGCTCCTCGGTCAGGAACTCGCTGGTCGCGGGCTTGCCGAAGCGCTCCCGCGGCTCCTCCGCGCGCGGCCCGACGGCGCCGCGCGGCTCCTCCGCCGGGACGCGATCGACCCCCAGCGCGTCATAGGCGGGACAGTAGCCCGTCAGGCCGCGATACATCAGCACGCCACCCGTGGCCAAGGCGGCGATCCGCACCACCGGTCCGCCGACGAACAGCCCGCCCAGGATCAGCGCCCCACCCCCTCCGGTGGAGAGCCAGCGCTCCGTGCGCCCCACGTTCGACTTGTGTCCGGTGATCTTCATGTGCACCTCCCTGCGACGAAGGACGAGAGAGGTGCACGCGACGTGCCGGAAGCCTCAGGCCGGCTGCAGGCCGACGGTCCCCCAGGCGGCCATGCCGCCCACCAAGTTGACGGCCTCCCGGCCGGCGCCCTCCAGCAGGCTGCAGGCGATCGAGGAGCGGTAGCCGCTGCCGCAGATCACCACCAGCTCACCCTCGCCGGGGACCTCGCTCAGGCGCTCGGGCAGCTGACCGAGGGGCACGTTCTGACTGCCCGCGATCTGCTCCTGGGCGAACTCGGTGCACGACCGCACGTCGAGCAGGTGGATCGCCTCGCCCGCCCGCAGACGCCGGGCCAGCTCCTCGGCGCCGATCTGGGGCGTGCGCGCCACCAGGTCGGGGCGCCCCTCGAGGGCCTGCACGCCGCCCTCGAGGTAGCCCTCCACCCGATCCAGGCCGATCCGCCCCAGGCGCATGGCCGCCTCGTGCTCGCGGCCCGGATCGGCGACCACCACGATCGGGACCTCGAGGTCGAGGACCGAGCCGGCCCAGGTGGCGTACTTGCCGGGCAGGCCGACGTTGACGCTGCCGCGCAGGTGCCCCTCGGCGTAGATCGCCGCCTCGCGGGCGTCGAGGACCTGCGCCCCCCCGTTCTGCCGCCGCAGCACCTCCTCCAGCGACAGGGGCCGCAGCGCCTGCTGCAGGGTCTCGTCGAGGGTGGGCCGCTCCTTGCGGTTGAGGGTGGCGTCGAACAAGAAGTACTTGGGCGCGGGCGGCTGATCCGCCGCCACGATCTCGACGAACTCCTCCTCGCTCATGGGCTGCAGCGCGTAGTTGAACCGCCGCTGCTCGCCGATCGTGGAGACCGTCTCGGTGCTCAGGTTCTTGCCGCACAGCGAGCCCGCCCCGTGGGCGGGGTAGACCTTGGTGGCGTCGGGCAGGCGCAGCAGCTTGTCGTGGAGGGAGTGGTACAGCTGGGACCCCAGCTCCTGCGCGGTGGCGCCGATCGAGGCCAGCAGGTCGGGGCGCCCCACGTCGCCGATGAACAAGGTGTCGCCCGTGAGCACCGCCTCGGCGGTCTCGCCCTCGCGGGCGAGGTCGTGCACCACGATCGAGATCCCCTCGGGGGTGTGGCCAGGGGTCTCGAGCACCTGCAGGGCCACGCCCTCGCCCAGGGAGAGCCGGTCGCCGTCCGCCAGGCGGCGGAAGGGGAACTCCGCCTCGGCCCTGGCGCCCAGGCACACCTCGGCGCCCACCCGCCGGGCGAGCTCGAGGTGGCCGGCCACGAAGTCGGCGTGGAAGTGGGTGAGGATCGCGTAGCGGATCGTCAGGCCCTGCGCCTGCGCGTCGGCCAGGTAACGGTCGACGTCCCGCTGCGGGTCGACCACGGCGGCCTCGCCGCTGGCCTCGTCAGCGATCAGGTACGACGCGTGCGCCAGACACCCCAGGTAGTACTGCTTCAGGATCATGTGCCTCTTCCTCCGCTCTCTCGTGGACCCGCAGCGCCGCTGCTGCTCCCCGCCGGCCGCCCGAGGGAGCGCCTCCTCCCTTGGCCGACCCACGACCGCTGATTATACTACATAACCAAGCATGGATACAGACGCCCAGCCCAGGCAGCCTCGTTCATCTTCTCAGATCGCGCCCCCGCGCCTCGCGGCAGCGCGGCGGCTGCTCCCGTTCCTGGAGTGGGCACGGGGCTATCGGCGTCAGGACCTGCGGGGTGACGCCGTGGCCGGGCTGACGACGGCGGTCATGATCGTCCCCCAGGCCATGGCCTACGCCATGCTGGCCGGTCTGCCCCCCGTGGTCGGCCTGTACGCCGCCACCGTCCCGCTGGTCGCTTACGCCCTGTTCGGCAGCTCCCGACAGCTGTGCCTGCTCACGGTGCGGCGCGGCGGCCAGCTGATCGGCGTGGCCCCGATGGGCGTGCACCGCGTGCGGTTCCGCGGCCTGCCGG
>JAWLGW010001085.1:0-2852 GCA_041690735.1 Planctomycetota bacterium | reverse complement strand
GCGGACGTCCCGCCAGGAGACGAGCACGGTGGCGCCCGAGATCGCCACCGACGGGTCGCTCTGAAGCGCGGCGCCAGCATCCTGATCCAGGCGCGCTTGGTCCGACCACGACGCCCCGCCGTCCACGCTCCGTCGGTAATAGATGTCCTGGTCGCCGCCCCGGGCGTCGGTCCAGGCGACGACCGCCGTCGCGCCCGACACCGCCACCGAGGCGTTGAACTGAACGGCCGCCCCGACGTCCTGATCGAGGCGCGCGTCGCTCGACCAGGTCGCGCCCCCGTCGCTGCTCCTCCGGAAGTAGATGTCGGCGCCGCCGCTGCGGAAGTCGTGCCAGGCGACGACCGCCGTCGCGCCCGACAGGCCGACCGAGGGCGCGTACTGGTCGGCGCCGCCGCCGTCCTGGTCGAGGCGGGCGTCGAGCGACCACGTCGTCCCCCCGTCCACGCTGCGGCGGTAGTAGATGTCCTGGTTTCCCTCGCGCTCGTCCTGCCAGGCGACCAGGACGGTCGACCCCGACACCCCCACCGAGGGCCCGGCCTGGTTCGCCGCCGAGGGCGCGCGCCCCCGCGGCACCGCCACCTCCAGGTCGAAGCCCTGGTAGCAGAAGCCGTTCGGGACCGTGGCGCTGGCCCCGGTCGCCGGGTTGGTCACCACCACGTCGACCGGTCCGAGCACGCCGGCCGGCGTGGTCAGCTCGATCGTGCCCCCGCCGGTCACCGTGATCCCGCTGGCCGCGACGCCGCCGAAGGTGACCGTCGCGTCGGCGGCGAAGTCGTCACCGACGAGCGTGATCGCCTCGCCGCCGCCGAGGTCGCCCCGATCCGGCGTGACCGAGGCCAGGTCGGGCGCCGGGGTCACGTCGATCGTGAACACCTGCGCCGCCGCGGTGTCGGCCCCGCCGTTCGCCGTCCCGCCGTCGTCCGACAGGGTCACGGTCACGGTCGCGCTCCCGCTGGCGTCGGCGGCCGGCGTGTAGGTCAGCGTCCCGTCCGCGCTCACCGCCGGCTGGACCGCGAACAGCCCCGGCAGGTCCGCGCTCACCGCGAAGGTCACCGCCTGCCCCGCCTCGTCCGCTGGGCCCGGCGAGATCCCGGTGGCCCACCCCGCCGCGGTCTGCGCCCCGGCGTCCTCCAGCGCCGCCTGGTCTGCCCCCGCTGTGAACGCCGGCGCGTCGTTCACCGCCCCCACGGTGAGGGTGACGGTGGCGGGGGCGGACTGGAGCGAGCCGTCGCTGGCGCGAAACGTGAAGCCGTCACCTCCGTTGAAGTCGCCGATCGGCGTGTAGGTGACGCTGGGCGGGGCCCCCGACAACACCCCGTTGGCCGGGGCCGTGTCGATCGTGAACACCAGCGGGTCGCCGTCCGGGTCGCTGCCGCTGAGGGTGATCGCCTGGGCGACCCCCTCCAGGGCGGCGACGCTCTGCGATGCGGCGGTGGGCGCGCCGTTGCTGGCTGGGGGAGCGGAGGGCGGGGGGGTCGCGGGGCCGCCGCCGGGCGTAGGCCCTGGGTCGGGCGAGAGGGGTCGAACGGAGATCCCACCCTCCCCGCAGCCCGCCACCGCGAGCGCCAATGTCCCGATAACCGTGAGCCCGAGCGCGCCGCTCGAACCCAAACCCAGTCTGGTCATGCTTCCCCCCGGCGAGTGACTCCTCCGCGGGAGAAAGGTGGGTGAATCCGCCCAGGACCGCAATTCCTCAATTCTGAGGTGTCGCCCGAGGGCTACACCTCGTGGCGGCCCGAGCAGCGCGCGATCAGCTCGGCGTGGCTGGAGGTGCCGAACAGGCGGTGGAGGCTGCGCACGTAGCCGTTGACCGTGTTGACGCTCAAGGCGAGCGCCTGCCCGATCTCCTTGGCGCTCTGGCCATGAAGGAGGCCGTCGAGCACCTGCCGCAGGCGGGGCGCGAGGGGGCGGGCGAAGTCGACCTCGCCGGTGTCCCGGTCGCGGCGCATGCCGCCGACGGCCAGGGGGTCGTAGGGGACGAGGCGGGCCGCCTCCGCCCAAAACAACGACACCAGCTGCCGCTCTCGCTCTCCGAAGGGCCGCTCGCCCCAGGGGCGGTGCAACGACAGGACGGCCACGCGACCGCGCCCGTCCACCTGCAGGTTCCCGAACAGGCAGTGGTCGAGGTCGACCGGCTTGCGGATGTTCAGCACGTGCTCGTCGAGGTACCAGTCCCGATCCGGGAGGACGTCTCGCCGACTCGCCACCAGGACCTCGCCGGGGGCGCAGCGGCGCAGGTGGCGCGCGAGGGGCTCGAACAGGGGGTCGTCGGCCCCCGTCTGCCTCAAGTAGTCCAGCAGCATCTCCTGCTGTGAAGCGTCCATGCCGACCTCGTACCCGGCGAGGCTCTTCATGGGCAGTCGACCCAGGATGAAGTCGTCGACGTGGTACAGCTGAGCGAAGGGCGCCCCCAGCAGGTCGCTGAGGCCGCGCAGCAGGTGGGCCTCCCGCTCGCCGGTCCCCGTGGGGAGCTCGGTCAGCTCCCGCAGCAGCCGCAGCATCCGCTGCACGTCCCGGGGACGAACGAGCTCTTCCTTTCCCACGGCGGCTCCTGACTCGGTCGGTGCCTCGGAGCCGCGGACGCACCGCGACGCTTCACCCTATCGGACGCTGCCCGCCGGTGCACGTCGGCCGGCCGTCGGAAGGACCATGGACGCCCCTCCTGTCGTCTGTGACGGGCCCATGCGGTAAGCTCTCGTGTTCGAAGGGCTGGGAGCGAACCGGAGCGCGCGTGTCGGATGGGGACGTGCCGCTGGCAGCGGCGAGCGCCGAGGCGGAGGAGGCCGGCGAGGCCATGCGGCCTCGGGTGGTGATCCTGGTTCGCGGCGCCGAGGAGGGCGCCGCGGGCGGAG
>JAWLGW010001084.1:0-2861 GCA_041690735.1 Planctomycetota bacterium | reverse complement strand
GCTGGCTGAACAGCGCCTTGGCGATGGTGCCGCCGGGGGCGAGCCCGAGGTCGGCGCGCGTCCCCTGCCGGGGGAACTCCTCGTCCAGGGTGTGGCGCAGGCCCGGCGGGATCGCGAACAGCTGCTCGCTCGGTGTGAGCTCCTGGGCCTCGGGCAGCTCCGCATCGGGGTCCTCGTAGCCGTGCGCCACGATCCAGTACTTGGGCGTGGCGCCCGCCACGTTCCACACCAGCGTCGGGCGGCAGCTGCTCGTCAGCCGCCGGGCCGAGACGTCCTCCGAGAGGGTGAACCGCCGCCCCTCGCCCGCCAGCTCGACCGCCGCCAGGTCCAGCTGACCCGCCGCGATCTGCTCGAGGCGCAAGGTGGAGCGGGCGGGGACGTCGCCCACCACCTTCCCGTGCAGCGAGACCCGCACCGGCGCGGACAGGCCGTTGTCGATCACGAGGTCGACGCGCGGCGCTCGCAGCAGCAGGCCGACGACGACGATCAGGGCGACCAGCCCGACGACGAGCAGGGACTTCGAGGAGCGCTTCACCGGGACCTCCCGTGGGGCCCAGGTTCTAACCTATGGGTCCCCAGAGAGGCAGGGCTGGCGTCAGCCGTCGCGAGCCGCCCGCGCGAAGGAGACCGCGCGCTCGAGCTCGCGCTGGGGGGTGGGCGCCGCAGCCCGAGCCGGGGCCGCCAGGGCCGCCTCCACCGCCTCGGACCAGTCGCCCGCGCGCAGCCGGGCGGGGGTGAGGGCGGCGCTGGGGAGCCGCTCCTCGATCTCGCGCACCAGCCGCGGATGCTCCCGGAACGTGCCGGTCGGCTCGACGTAGACCATCGGGGTGGGGCGGGTCAGGCACTCGGCGACCGTGCCGTAGCCCGGCTTGGAGAGCACGGCCGCCGCGCCCAGCACGAGGTCCTGGTGGGGGAGCCCGTGGTCGTGGGGGAGGACGGCGAGGTTCGCCGGCAAGGGCCCAGGCGGGGGCGCGAAGGCGAGGAAGGCGAGCTCGGGGTTACGCTCCGCCGCGGCCGACAGGTCGAGGGCGTCGCCGTAGCCGCCAAAGGACAGCAGCACCCGCGGGCGGTCCCCAGGAGGCGCCAGCCCGGCCAGCCGGCGGCGCGCCTCCTCGACGTCGCAGGTCGGGGGCCGGCGCAGCACGGCCTCGAGGCGCGGGACGCCCGCGCGCCCGAAGGCGTCGAGGCCGCCGCCGCCGGGGAGCGCGATCAGGTGGGTCGCGAGGGCCTCGGCGCCCCGGAGGATCGCCAGCGAGCTGGTCAGCTCGGGGTGCGGCTCCAGGAACGGCTCGTAGATCCAGCTCCACGAGAAGTTCGCCACCGCCAGGGCCGGCACCCCCAGCCGCTCGCCCAGGGCGAACCCCAGCGGCGGCGCGTCGGCGACGATCAGCCGGGCGTCCAGGCGGCGCGCCTCGCGGCCGTACTCGCCCAGCAGCCCGGGCCAGCTCGTCACGTGACGGGAGACGGCGGCGACCGTGGCGGGCACGTCGACCTCCAGCGGCCCGCGCTGCACGCACCCCGGCCCCAGGTCCCACTCGGCCACGCTCGCCGCCCATCCGGCGCGGCGGGCCAGCGTCAGCGTGGGCCCCCCGGTGCGCAGGTGGACCGGGGCCTCCTCCGCCAGCCGCTCGAGGAGCGGAGCGGTGCGCGTGAAGTGACCGAACCCATGGCCGGAGACGCAGGCGACGACGCTCACGGGCAGTAGGGTCGGCTGCGGCTGCGAATCGCTCAAGCGAGAGGGCGCCATTTCGACGAATTGGGGAGAGCAGGCGGAGCAGCGTGGAGAACCCGCCCTTCGCCGGTGGAGAGGGGGGAACGGGGGGGTCGGCGTCGGCCCCGGCATGTAACCTCCGGGCACCTCGGAGGTAGGCTCATGACCGTGGCTGCCCGCACCCCTTCCACCTCCGCCGACCCGTCCGCCGACCATCCGCTGCGGATCACCTGCGACCAGGCCGGCATCGACCCGGCGCCTGTCGTGGAGCTGCAGAGCTTCTTCGAGCGGCCCTACGACAACGCGGTCGCCACGGCGCGCACCTGCTACAGCTCGAAGGTGGTCTACCCCCACGACGTGGCCGCCACCGAGCGGGCGCGCGACCTGCGCGACCGCATCGCCGCCTCGACCTACAAGGCGGGTCACCACACCACGATCCAGCACCCCACCTTCCAGTTCGTGCTCAAGCGGGTGTCGCGACAGCTGATCTGGTCGTTCCTGCACCAGCACCCCTTCTACAACTCGGAGCAGGTGTCCCAGCGGTACGTGAAGGTGCGCAAGGGTCGCTTCACGGTGCCGCCCCTGCCGAGCGACCCGGCGCGGGAGCTGTTCGTGGCCGCCTGCGAGCGGCAGATGGAGGCCTACCGGCAGCTGCTGGACCTCCTGCGCGAGCCGGTGGCCGAGGAGTACTTCAAGACCTTCCCCGCCCGGCGCCGCCGGCGCGAGCGGTGGGAGGGCGCGATCGACAAGCGGGTGTACGAGGCGGCGCGCTACGTGCTGCCGGTGGGGACCCACGCGCACCTGTACCACACGGTCTCGGGCCTGACGCTCCACCGCTACCGGCGCCTGGTGGAGCACTACGACTGCCCGCCCGAGCAGCGGGCGGTGGTCGGCGCCATGGTGGCCCTGGTCGAGCGCGTCGACCCCGAGTTCTTCAAGCAGGCCGAGGACCCGGTGCCGCTCGAGGAGACCCTCGAGCACGAGCTGTTCACCCGTCTCCACCGCCACGGCGGCGGCGGCGACCTCACCCGGGACTACGTGCGCGAGTTCGACGAGCGCCTGGGCGCGCGGCGCAGCCTGCTGGTCGACTGGAAGGTGAACGGCGAGGCGTCGCTCGCTCAGGCCGTGCGCTCCATCCTGGGGGCGCCCC
>JAWLGW010001083.1:1724-2864 GCA_041690735.1 Planctomycetota bacterium | reverse complement strand
GTACACCGCCATCTTGGAGGTGAAGGCGCTCAGGAACACCGCGCCGGTGGGGGTGGCCTCGGGGTAGGCGTCGGTCAGCCAGGTATGGAGGCCCGGGAAGCAGCACTTGATCCCGAAGGCGAGCAGCAGCAGCCAGCCGCCGGGGCCCTCGAGGCCGATCGCGTCGAAGGCCAGACCGTGACCATCGCGCACCAGGAACAGCACCCCCGCCAGCAGCAGGAGCCCCGACGCCATCTGCCAGTACAGGTAGCGCTGCCCCGCCGCCCAGGCCCGCGGGGTCCGGCGGGCCCAGATCAGGAAGGTCGAGGCGATCGCCACCACCTCCCACCACACGAACAGGGTGAGCAGGTCCCCCGCGAACACCGCGCCCAGCGTCGCGCCGGCATAGACCAGCGCCGCCACGTGCTGGACCGGGTCCTCCACGTGGATCGCGAACAGGAGCCCCACGAACAGCGCCAGGTGGAACACGTACCCGAACATCAGGCTCAGCCCGTCCACCCGCACCGGCGAGAGGGCGTAGCCCAGCAGCTCGAAGTCGAGGGGGCTGCCGCGGTCGAGGAGCAGCAGGGCCCCCAGGCTGAGCAGGGGGAGGAGCAGCAGGTAGGCCTGCCGCAGCCGCCCCTTCAGCAGCGGGACCAGCAGGGCGCCCAGCAGCGGGATCAGCCCCGGCGGCACCTGGTGCAGCGCCTCAGGCATCGTAGTAGTCCTCGCCGCGCATGACGGCCTTGCGCAGCTGCTTGGCGAGGAGCACCAGCGCCACGCAGGCCACGAAGCCGTACAGGCCGTAGAACCCGAACCACTTCTCGGCCGCGAAGTGGGGGTGCTTGTGGTACAGGACGCCAGCCAGGTCGAGCAGGTCGATCAGGAGCGCCAGCCCGCACACCACCCAGAACCCGTAGATCAGCTTGCGCACGTTCTGCGGGTGGTCGATCCAGCGGGGCTCCTCGCCGGGCGGAATGTTGTGGCCGTGGAAGCCCCCGTGCTCGCCGTGGATCGGGACCGACTCCCCCTCGTGCGCCGCGGCCTCGGCCCGGACCTCAGCGGTGGAGTCGTGGGGCGCCACCCCGCTCTGCGGCTCGCCAGCCGCCTCCTCGGCGCTGGCGGCCTCAGCCACGGCCGCGGCCTGCTCGTGACAGGCCG
>JAWLGW010001083.1:0-1714 GCA_041690735.1 Planctomycetota bacterium | reverse complement strand
CGGGCGCCCGCACTGCTCGCAGCGGCGGCCGCCGATCTTCAGCTCCCCCTCCTCGCTCATGGCACCACCCGCGAGAGCAGGTCGAGCAGGGGCTCGGGGAAGAAGAACAGCGACACGGTGCCGGTCGCCGTGATCAACAGGGCGATCAGGCAGGCCCAGGGCGCCTCCTGCAGGCCGCGGTCGCGCTGGCGCTCGTCGGTGAGGAAGAAGGCCTTGATCGGGATCGGCAGCAGGTAGGCCACGTTGAGCAGCGAGCTGAGCAGGAACACCGCCACCAGCCAGGCGTGGCGCGACTCGAGGGCTCCCAGGGCCAGGTACCACTTGCTCCAGGCGCCGCCCAGGGGCGGGAGGCCGATGATGCTGAGCGTCCCCACCGCGAAGCAGGCGAAGGTGATCGGCATGGCCCGGCCCAGGCCGGTGAGCTCGCTGACGCGGGTCTTGCCCGTCGCCACGTAGATCGCGCCGGCGCCGAAGAACAGAGTGATCTTGCCGAAGGCGTGGGTGGCGATGTGCAGCCCGCCGCCCAGGATCCCCATCTTGGTGCCCAGGGCGGCGCCGAGCACGATGTACCCCAGCTGACTCACGGTGGAGTAGGCGAGGCGGGCCTTGAGGTTGTCCTGATACAGCGCCACCACCGAGGCGATCAGCACCGTCGCCGCCGCCAGGTACATCAGCCAGTCGCCGGTGACGCCCGAGCCGACGAGGTCCACGCCGAACACGTAGACCGTCACCTTGAGCACGCAGAACACGCCGGCCTTCACCACCGCCACCGCGTGCAGCAGGGCGCTGACGGGGGTGGGCGCCACCATGGCGGCCGGCAGCCAGAAGTGGAACGGCATGATCGCCGCCTTGCCGATCCCCAGCACGAACAGCGCGAACAGCGCCGCCTGCAGGGCCGGCGCCACGTCGCCCAGGATCCCGCCCAGCGCGAAGGTGCCGGTGTGGGGGTCGGTCAGGGTCCAGGTGGCGACGATCCCCAGCAGGAAGAAGCTCATGGAGGTCCCGAACAGGATCCCCACGTAGATCCGGCCGGCGCGGCGCGCGTCGGGCGAGCCGTGGTGGGTCACCAGCGGGTAGGTGACCACGCTGAGCAGCTCGTAGAACAGGAACAGGGTGAACAGGTTCCCGGCGAAGGCGATCCCCATGACGCTCGCCAGGGCCAGGGCGAAGCAGGCGTAGAAGCGCGTCTGCCGCTGCTCGTGGTGCCCGCGCATGTAGCCGATCGAATAGATCGAGTTGGGGATCCACAGCCCCGCCGCCACCAGGGCGTACAGCAGCCCCAGCGGCTCGACCTGCAGCGCGATCCGCAGGCCGCCCACGAGCGCCGGTCCCTCCCAGGCGGGCGCGCCCGCGGCCAGCGGCGCGTGCTCCAGCACCGCCGGCGCCAGGCCGAGGACGCCGAGCAGCAGCGCCGCCGCGGTGACCAGCGTCACCCCCTCGCGCACGTTGGGCCACCTGCCGGTGAGCACGATCCCCACCGCGCCTGCGATCGGCAACAGGATCAGCGCCAGGGGAGAAGGCGTCACGCGCCGCCCCCGAGCATGCTGGCGACCGCCGCCTGCACCAGGCGCTGGAGGTGCTCGCCCCCGCCGTTGATCCCGAGGACCAGGCTGCCGATCCCGAGCAGCCAGGCGGGCAGGACCAGCGACAGCGGCGCCTCGCGCACGCTCGGCCCCTCACCCTCGGCGGCGAACAGCATGGGCTCCAGCAGCCG
>JAWLGW010001082.1:0-2874 GCA_041690735.1 Planctomycetota bacterium | reverse complement strand
GGTCCGCAGCCGCCAGGGGTTGGTGCGGATCTTCATGCCCTCCCGCCCGTTCTCGACCACGTGCAGGGAGGGGCCGAAGAAGTCGCCCAGGCCCTCGTCGACCCACTGGGGCGCCTTGCGCTCCAGGATCCCGTCGAAGAACTGGTGGAACCCCTCGTGGTGGAGCACGATCAGGGTGTCCTCCTCCTTGGGGTACTTGAACAGGACCAGCTGCTTGAACAGCGGCTCGTAGTGCCCGCCCGCGGAGGGCGGCCCGCCGTTCTGGTGGTACTCGTCCTTCGACCCGTAGACCACGATCGGGAACTTGCGCTTGGCCCGGGGCGGGTCGGGGAAGATCGCCATGTACAGGCGGCGGATCAGCTCGGCCCGGTGGGCGATGAACTCCGCGAACTCCTGGCTGACGTTGGTGCGGACCAGGTAGTTCTTGGTCTCGACCTCGAACTTCTGCTGCCAGTCCGGCCCCTCGAGGGTCAAGCGCAGCTGGCGCTCGATCATGGCCAGCCCCTCGTTCTCGGGCTGCAGCTCGCGCGCCCTCTGCACGTCCTCCTGTGCCTCGGCGAACCGCTCCTGCAGCAGGCGGAGAGTGGCCCGCCGCTCGTAAGCCAGGGCGTAGCCCGGGGCGAGGGCGATCGCCTGGTCGTAGGCACGCTCGGCGTCGCGGGTCTTCTCGAGGTGGCCGTGGGCGTCGCCGAGCTCCACGTACGCCTCGTGGAAGCTCCTGTTGAGGCGGACCGCCGCCTTTAGCCGCACCACCGCCCGGGTGAGGGCGGGCTCCTCGCCGTAGTACAGGCCCAGGATCTGGTAGGCGATCCCCAGGTAGTACTCGGGCAGAGCGCACTTGCCGTCCTGGAGGCGGACCGCCTCGAGCGCCTCGATCGCCGCCTCGACCTCGCCCCGCACCGGCGCCGGCCCCTGCTGCAGCAGGTGGGCGAAGGCGGTCTCCCAGGCGGTGATCCCGCGCTCCATCTCGGCGCGGACCTCCGGGGGGAGGTCGCCCGGTAGGGCCAGGTTCCCGTCCGGCGCGTCGGCGAGCGCCGCGGGCGCCAGGGCGAGCAGCAGGCTCAAGGTCAGCGCCGGGATCCGCCTCGTCATGCGCTCCTCCAGGGCGAGCCATGGTGCCACACCCGGCCGCGCCCGGCACGGCCTCCCGAGCCGCCTGGCAGCGGCGGGGGGCTCATGTTCTGCTCTGCCGTGCGCCCGGCGGCGGGCGAGCGGAGGTGCGACATGACCTTGGCCGAAGTGTTCGCGGAGGGGCACCACGTGGCGACGAGCCGCGGCACCTCCCGCTACGTGGTGCAGTGCCCCGCGCCCCCTGCGCCGAATGGCTGGTGGCTGATCCGCCCCGACGCCGTGCCGGCGGTCATGTACCGGCGGCAGGTGACCCCCAAGGACCTGGGCGGCAGCCTGGGCGTGTCCGACCTGCAGGGCGGGCGCTGGGTGGCGGATGCCGACCACTGTTGGTGCCCCGAGTGCAGCGCCTCCCGCAAGATGCTCGAGACGCACGAAGATTGACCTCACGATGAGCCAGCGATGAGCGCCTCGGCCGTCCGCTGGACGTCGGAGGAGTAGTGCACACTGGAGTGGTGCACACTGGGGTCGTGCACAGCGCGCCCCCCATGTAAGGTCCCGGGGCACCGAGGGGTCCCCAGCGCCGAAGCGCCGCGAGCCGTTCCATGAGCGACCATCCCACCCTGCCCACGAGGGCCCCGCTGACGGCCGCCGCCTCCCCGGCGATCCGCTCCTGGCTGGTGCTCGACGGCCCGCTGGCCGCACGCCTGCGCCTCGAGCCCGACGTCCCGGTGGTCCTGGGGCGCTCGCTGCAGGCGACGGTGCCGGTGCCGGACGGCTTCGTGTCGCGGCGCCACTGCAAGTTCACCCTCACCCCCAAGGGCGTGGTGCTGACCGACCTCGACTCGGCCAACGGCACCTACCTCAACGGCCGGCGCGTGCGGCAGGCCCTGGTCAGCCCGGGCGACGTGCTGGAGCTGGGAGAGGTCCGCAGCCGGATCGACCTGGTCGGCGCGCCGGCCGGGGCCGGCGCGACCTGCGTCCAGTGCGGCGGCGCCAGCCTGGCCCCCGCCGAGCCCGGCGCGCCGCCCCTCGACGAGCCGGTGGGCTGCGCCCGCTGCCTCGATGCGGAGGCGGGGCGGACGCTGCCGGGGCTCCAGACCGTGCGCCGGCTGGCCGCCGAGGGGTACCTGGTCGTGGAGCGCCTGGCGCGCTCGGGGCTGGTGGCGGTGTACGCGGCCCGCAAGGCGCGGCCAGCGCAGAGCGCAACAGGGTCGGCGGCTCGGAGCACCTCGCGCGGGTGCGGGTCGTCGCGAGGCGTGGCTGCCGAACCATCCCGGTGCGAGCACCCGCGCGAGGTGGGCGGAGCGGCGGCGCGCGCGGATCGTCTCGACCCCACTTCCGTGCACACCGAGGAGGAGCAGCGCGCGCCGTCGCGGAGCTCTGAGGGGGGGACCGCGGGGGGGACGGAGCCCCCCCCGCGAACCACACTCGTGGTCCTGAAGGTCCTGTCGCTGGACGGACCCGTCACGCGCACTCAGGTGCGCCGCTTCCTGGAGGGCGCGCAGGCGCACGCGCGCCTGCGCCACCCGGGCGTGGTCGAGATCCACGACGTCCGCGCCACCCCGCACCTGGCCTACGTGGTCATGGAGCGGGTGGAGGGGGAGACCCTCGAGGCGCGGATCGCCCGCCGCGGCCCGCTGCCCGTGCACGAGGCCCTGCGGGTGGCGTACCGGCTGGCCGAGGCGCTGCACCACCTGGCCGAGCGGCGAGTGGTCCACCGCGACCTCAAGCCGGCGAACGTCATGGTGACGCCGCTGGGGGACGTCAAGCTGCTCGACTTCGGCGTCGCCCGCACCCTCACCG
>JAWLGW010001081.1:0-2875 GCA_041690735.1 Planctomycetota bacterium | reverse complement strand
CGATCGCCGTCGGTCACGGCCTTGATCTTGCCGCCCTCGATCTTGGTGAGCGCGTGCTTCATGGCGTTCATGCGCTCGAGGTCGTCGACCATGCTGCCTCGAATCCGTGGAGCCCGGGACGTGTCGTCGTCCGTGGGGCGTGCGAGTCTCGAACGGTTGATTA
Organism: Planctomycetota bacterium; assembly: GCA_041690735.1. GTDB lineage: Bacteria > Planctomycetota > J058 > J058 > J058 > JAWLGW01. Next base: position 2,712 of record JAWLGW010001081.1, on the reverse strand, counting down.
TAGGTCGCCGCTGCAGGGACGCGGCGTCGGCCTGCAGGTCAGCCGCCGCGGCCGGTGAGCCGGCGGACCAGCCGCCCCAGCCAGCCGCCCGAGGCGGGCCGCTCCTCGTCGAGCTGCGCCGCCGGTCGCACGCCCGGAGGAGGTGGTCCCTCCTCCATGGAGACGTACAGCATGGCCCCCGAGTCGACGTTGATCCCGCAGGTGACGCACACGACCACCGTCGGCGGGTACATCTGGCCGCACTGGGGGCAGGGGCGGCTACCCGCGATCAACAGCTCGGGGTCGGACTCGGAGCGCTCCGCCTTGACGACGCCCGAGGAGGACGACGAGCCGAGGGGGACGCGCATGACCTTCTCGCAGCGCTTGCAGCGGATCTTCTGCCCGCCCCGGCGATCGGGCAGGTTCAGGGTGTGACCGCACACGCACTGGAGCTTGATCATAGGTAGCGGTTAGCCGCCAACCGCTCCTTCTAGTAGTCCTCCTTCTCCTTCTCCCGCTGGCACGAGATGCACAGCGTGGCGAAGGGGAGGGCCTCGAGCCGGTCGGGGTTGATGACCCCGCTGCACTCCTCGCACGAGCCGTAGGTGCCGGCGGCGATCCGCTCGAGGGCGTTCTCGATCTGGTGCAGCTCGGCGCTCTCGATCTCGAGGATCTTGAAGGACGTCTCCTCGTCGTTGGCGTCGCCGCCGAGGTCGTCCATGTCGGCGAGGTGATGCCCCTCGCCCGCCCGCATCTCGTCGAGCTCGCTGCTGATGTTCTTGCTCAGGACCGCCTTCTTGAGGAGGAGCTCGTCCTTGATCGTGGCCAACAGCTTGGAGGGGACCTTCTTCGTCGCCATGCGCTCTCCGGGCCTGCGGCCGGTTAGGCGGGTAAAAGCGGGCTTACTATAGCCGCGGCGACGGAATTTGCAAAAGCAAGGAAGGGGCCAGCCCAACTGCCTCTAGGTATGGGAGTTAGCTGTGCGGCTGGCGACGTAGGCCTCCAGGACGCGGCGCTGGATCGGCTCCAGCGAGGTGAAGGCGCAGTGCACGAAGTAAGGGCGGCGTCCGCCCCCTTCCCGGAAGCCAGCCCCGAGCACGTCCGCCCGCACGCCCCGTATGCGGGGGCCGCCGTCCCCGTCGCCGAGGGGCAAGTCCAGCCACAAGCGGGCGCCGCGGCGCACCGCCCGATCGGCGAGGAACGCCGCGCCCCCGGCGGAGACGTCGATCACCTCGAGCTCGACCCCCTCGGGGTCCTCGGGGGCGGCGCCGTCGGGGAGGCGCTCGACCGCCCCCCAGAACGGCTCGCTGCGCACGGTCACCCGGGCGTCCTGACGCCGCTCCTCGCGCACCAGGAAGCGGCCGTGAGTGAGGAGGAGGCCCCGAGCGCTGCGGCGGGCCTCGGTGCGGAAGCGGTAGGTCCCCTCGCCGTCTCGGGCGAAGATCGCCCAGCCCGGCCCGAGCTCCCGCCGGGGAGCGTCGAGGAACCGGGCCTGGATGCCGGCCTCGTCGATCCCGAGCGCCTGCAGGTCGATCCGCTCGCCGTCGTCGAGGCGCAGGCTGAGGCGGTCGCCCGGGGCGAGGTCGTGGCTCGACTGGGGAGGCCCACCCCGGCGGCCGAAGCCGAGGCGCTCCCGCAGCCGGCCCAGCTGCTCGAGGTGTTCTGCGTGCGCCGCGGGGCCAGCGCTGCGCAGGCGCGCCGCCTCGGTGCGCGCGAAGCGGTCGAAGTCCTTGCGGCGCACGAGCACGTCGTAGGGCTTCTCCGGGATGGTCACCCGGGCCCACCCGGCCAGCGCCTCGCGCTCGGGGCTCGATAGCCCCCGCACCCGGCACAGGGCGTCGAAGCGGGCCCAGCTCGCCTCGCGGCGGGCGGCCCGGGCGCCGGTGACCGGCATGACCAGGGCGAACACGATCAGCACGAACGCCGGCAGCAGCAGAGCGGGGAGCAGGTCGTGCGGGGCGGGCATGTCAGGGCGCGCGGCGGATCGCCGACAGGGCTTCATCGGGGCTCTGAGCCCGCAGCAACGCCGTGCGGACGTCGTGGCGCAGCAGCTGGCGGGCGATCGAGGCCAGGTTGCTCACGTGGCGGTGCCGCTTGGCGGCGGGCGTGATCAGCAGGATCACGATCCGGGGCACGTGGTCGTCCACCGTCTCGAACGGGACGCCCTGGGGAAAGATCCCCAGCGCGGCCACCTCCTCCTCGATCCGCGGGGTGGTGCCGTGGGGAATGGCGATGCCGTGCTCGAGGCCGGTCGAGAGCCGCTGTTCCCGCTCCAGGATCGCCTCGAGCAGCTCCCCTCGCGAGTCCGGCGGCACCGCGCCCTCGTCGAGGAGGCAGTCCAGGAGCTGCCCGATGGCGCCCTCCTTGCTGCCAGCCTCGAGCCCGACCCGGATGTAGCGTCCGGCGGTGAGGGTCTCGAGATCCATCGCCCTCGATCCCATCGCCCTTGATCCCACCCGCCCTCCACGGCGGCCTTGGAGGCGGGTCCAGCTGCTGAATCGGCCAGCGGCCTCAGTCCGGCTGGCTCCGCGTCCCGACGCGCCGCGCCGCCGGGTCCGCTGCGGTCGGGTTGCGTACCATGCTACCGCGAACCTCCCACGGCTGGGGGCGCCGCCGATGTGGTTTCTGGGGGGCTCCGCCCCCCGAGGCTGTCGTAATAGAGAAGAGCTTGCCTCTCTTACGTGCCCGTGCCCGTGCCCGTGCCCGTGCCCGCGGAGTTTCGGGCACGGGCAC